>NZ_JALMUW010000003.1:0-32797 GCF_023846195.1 Spiroplasma endosymbiont of Lariophagus distinguendus | reverse complement strand
ATTAGTAGTGCTAGGTATTATTGAATATTTTTTTAAAGTTGAATCGTAGTTTCAAATCATCACAGGACGTCCAAAACCATCTATTGGCGTCAATTTTTTTAGTTTATTTTGTTTTTCTTGTGTTGTAAGTTCACAATGTTTGCCCTTTTTATGACATAGTTTATATTTTATACCATTTTCTTCATGGACTAATTTTCCATTTTCATAATTATTTCAAGTTTCTGAATTTCACATATTTAAATTGTTTAATTCAATTTTTTGATTATTTTCATCATAAAATTCATGACGAAACATGGTTACTATTGCACCTAAATCATACTTTTTTTCTTGACTTTGTTTATCCATTTTTAATGCTCCTCTTAATAAAATCTATTTATTTTTTTATGAAATTGTTTATCTATTTAAATATTACTCTTTTTTTTAAAAAAAAATAAAAAAAGTTCCTAAATAAAAATAAGGAACTAAAGTTTTTAGGGGTTATTTGGAATTTTTGAATTTATGTTTATTTAAATTTTATATTCATTTTTTTTAAAATTATTTGTTCTATAAAAAATAAGAACAATTTAATTATACACTTTTATTTTATATTTGAACACTTATTTACGTTAAATATTTTAATTAAAATTATACAAGAAAAAAACAAAATTGCTAAATAAACTGCACAATTGTGCAGTTTTAAAGTATTTAATATTTACATTTTTTGTGATTTACTACTAGAACTTTGATTTTTACTTGTTGAAGCTTCACTGTTTACTTTTGATTTGTCTTTTTCAAATCCAAGAGCATTGGCAACTCTTTCTCGTCTTTCACGTTCGTTTTTTTCTCCTCAAGCTTTATTTATTCGTTCAGCGTCTTTTACATATTTGTCTTTATCTGCTTGACTTAATTTATCATATGGTTCTCATGGCATAATTTACGTTTCCTCTCTTTGTTATTTTTGAATATTTTTTCTAACCTTAAAATACTCACAAAAGATTATATATTTTAAAAACGAAAAATGTGTAAAAAATAATAAAAAATCATTATTTTTTAAAAATAATGATTTTCATTTTATTGCTTATTGATTTTATGTTAATAAGCATTTTACTTTATTTCAGTTATGGTTTCAATTTGTTGAAGGTTGTGGGTCTTGGTGATTTACTGTATTTTTTATAAATGAATCAAAATTTTGATTATTTTCTGATTCAATACTTGAATTTTCTAGAAGACTGTTTGAATTATGATCTATTGTTGTGTTGTTAGTCATTAGTTGGTCTGGATTTTTATTTTTTCTATTATCTAATTCTTGTTTTAAAATTTTAAATTGTGTTTCTAATTTTGTTTCTGGTTTATCACTAGTAAGAATTTTAATTCTTGCTTCACGCTCATTTTTTTCTTTCTCTTTTTGATCTTTATTTTTAAAATATTTATTTTTAAATCATGATTTAACTTTTTGTGTTGCATTTTCATATAGTGATGAAATTTCTTTAAAGACTATACCTGCAACAGCAAAAGAAACGGCAATTATAACTTTTGTTTCAAGTACTAATACTGTTGCTGTTGCAGATATAAGTGCAGGAATAGCAAAAGTACAAATAGGAGCTACAATGCCAAGAAATAAAGTAATTCCAATGATAATAGATCATGTTTTTCATTCTTTTTTAGTTGGTTTTAGTTTGAAATCTTGTTGTTTTTTTAAAAAATCTTTAATTGTTATAGTTTCAATATTAACATTACTTTTATTATTTAACTGGTTTTCACATAATATAAAATCTTTTTTATATTCATTGATATTTAGATAGTATTTATTTTGTTTAAACACTTTTATATCACTGTTTGTAAGTTGTTGAAAATGTATTATTTCTTCAGTAATAGAATTATCAATATGTACAAAAGTTGTTATAAAAATTATTTTATCTTCAATTGGTAAAATTTCTTCATAAATTTTATCAATACCTGTTTTAATGCTTTGTTTTTCATCATAAATTGTTATAGCATTATATTTAAAGTCATTAAAAGTAATATTACCTTGTTTTGATTTATTTAATTCTTCAATTTGTTTTTTAAGTTGTTTAATGTTTTTGTCTTTTTCTTGAATTATTGATTGTAATCTTGATGTTTCTTCTGTATTTGATGATGGTCAATTTAAGTAATTGGTTAATTTTGTTCAAAAATCATTATTTGTTTTTTGTTCTTTTTCGTTATCTGTTAAATTAGTGGCAACTATTTCTAAATTTTCTCTATTATTTTCTGATAAGTCGTCATTAATTATTTGATTATTAGTATTATTAATTACAATTAATTTAAATGTTTTTCCACCATGTCTACTTTTTTCTCTAATCTCAATGTTAGATTCTTGTTTGATATCTTCTATGGTTTTATTTTCTAATAGAAAATTATATGTTTGTGATTTAGTTTTGTCAGCCATGTTAATATCTCCTTTTAAACATTAAAACCCACTTACTTTGGTATAAAAGTAATGGGTTAAAACTTATATATTGGATAACAATTACATGTTATCAAATTTTGTGTATTTTACAATTAGTTAAGTTTTAACTAAAATTAAATATTTGGGTTTTGAAAGTTGCTAGTTTTCAGTTGTATGCTTTGATTTGTTCAGCAACAAATTTTTTCATGCTTTCATTTGGAACTAGAAATAAAACATCGTATCCGTTTTTACAATAATGTCGTAATCCATCAAACTTTTGTCTCATTCGTTGTTTGGTTTTTCTAGTTCGTTCAAATTCAATTATCATGACTTTGTTTTCATAATGAACTAGCAAATCAGGATATCCTTTTTCTCGATAACTTTCTGCTTTTAGTTCTTTTTCAGTTTGATATGAAATTATGTCTTTTTGTTGTACTAGTCATTTAATAAGTAAATCTTGATGTACTAATTCATTGTAATTAATTCTTATGGTTTTACTTTTTTTGCCAAGTTTTCGGTTTCCTAGACTTGAAAGCATGTAGATGTTTTTTCTGGTTAGTTGGTCTACACGTATTAAATTTTTTGGTGTAAGATCATCAATCGCACTTTTTATTGTATGTATGTTTTTGTTTAAAAGTAGTGCAATTTGTTCTGTATTTAGATATCCTCATCGATTTATGATTTCTAATATTTTTAATTGTTCCATAATTTTCAACTCCTTAATTGTTAATGTAATAACCTTTTTCAAAGGTTTTCTTTCTTTTTGAGAAGCGCTTTCGCGCGGACTTTTTCTTTCTTTTACAAAAGAAAGAAAAAGTTATTTCTCCCCAACCTAAACAGATGACCCCGGTCACTCATAAGTTTACGTTGGGGGAGCGGGGTCATCTGTGGTAAAGTAATGAAATTGCTTTATAGGTTGGGGAGAAATGCAATTCATTGACCAGTTTCTAAAAACTGCTTTCTAACTGCTCAAATTATTTATCACAGATGGTATTTTGCAAGATAATTTTGTCAATAAAGTGGATTGAATTTTCTAAAATTATCTTGCAGTATGCTTGTCCAACTTTTAATTTTTTTAAATCATTTGGATGAACAATATATTCTTCAACTTCACGAATAGAACCCTTTGAACTTTTTTTATTTTTGGTATCATATTGCTTAGTAATTTTTTGAGAAGTTTTAGTTCCAAAGACTTTGGCAAGGTATTCAGCACTATTTGGGTCTTTGACATTATGAGCAATAATGTTAGCTGTATTTCCAAAAATAGTATCTGTTAAATCTTTGGTTGTTGTTTTTAAATCATTAATTGTTTGAAAACATAAAAAACATTGGTAGTTAAAACTTCGAGTTTTATTAATTAAATTGATAATAGTATCACTTGCAAAAACATTAAATTCATCTAAAAGCAAATTAATATTTTGATTTATTGGTTTTATAGAAGCAAATTCTTTTAAATCTTGAATAAGCAATTTACCCATGTTACTTGCAAGTTGCGGATAATCTAATGAATTCAAAGAAAATAAAATAACTTTATAGTTTTTAACTATTAAAGAAAAATCATTTTTTAAACCAATACTTTGATTTAATTGCTCATTATAAACATTTAATCTATTTTCTAAACCTTGGATATCATCATTTTTAAATGTGGTTAAATAATCATAATTTTTATCGTTACTATCAATTAGATTTATTAAATTTTCTTTTGAAAAATATTTAATAATATTTGATAAAGTCATTTCAATTTTATTATTTACTAAAGTTTCTAAAAGTATTAGTAAATAACTATGTGCAATTGCTTGATAGTGTGGTTCAGTGAAATCAAATAGTGACATTATTTTATCTGCTAAAACAATATGACTTTTTGAAGCAAAAGGATTATATTGATTATTACCATTTATTGTTCAAATAAAAGCATTATTATCAATAGTTTTAACTTTGTTTATTAAGTCACTGTCACCTTTACCATCAATAATAATTACTGTTTGATTTAATTTATAAACAAGTTGATTTATTATTGATAATGCTGTTGTTGTCTTTCCACTACCAGTTGCCCCAATAAGTAATGTATGTTGGTTTAGTTTTGATTTAACTAAACCAACTTTTTTATTTAGATTTATTAAATTTGTAGAACCTAATTTTTTAAATTCTTTAATTTGAGATTTTGCTTCATTTTTTAGTTTTGAATTTTTAGGATTTCATTTTTCAAAATTTATATAAAAATAATAAAATAGACAACCCATAAAAATTAAAAAAGTAACACCAAATGAAGTTTCTGTCACTCAGCTTTCAAAAATGCTTGCAAATCAATTTTTGAAATTTACACTTGGATAATAATATCAAGCATATAAGATTGCACCAATGAAAGCTACTGCCATTCATAATGCAAGAAAAATCAAAATTCATATCATTGCAAAAATTCAAATTTTATGAAAAATATTTTCTTGTCACTTGTCTTTAAATCAATTTATCATCATTTTTTACTCCTTTTTAGGTAAATGCCTTTATTTCGCTCGTATTTGCTGTTTTTAGCGTTGTTTTTATTTTGAATATGAAACTATTCATCAACCCTTAGTTATGAGACTTCTTTTATGTATGTCCAACAATTTTCACTTCATCATCAATTTGTAAAACTTGAATAGGCAGTTGCTCTTGTTTGGAGATTTTAAATCAAAATTTGCCCTGAGAAGCTTTTGAAATATAACTTTTAATATCTTCACTAAGTCCACCCGATTGTTTATACATATCATTCAAATTATTTAAGTCATTTGGTTGCATGCCACCAACTAGCGTATATTGAACATTGTTGATAATGCCAGTAAATTTCTTTTTGACATTTTCACTGCCAGTAAAATCAGCAATGTTTTGTGTTGCAATAATTAATGAGCTTTTGCATTTTCTAATTCTTTTCATTGTGTGAAATAAAAAGTCTAGTGCAACACTATTATTTTCGTTAGCTAGTAAATGTGCTTCATCAACAGCAATAATAATTCGCTTTCAATCTTTTTCTTGTTTATTTTCGTTGTATGACTGAACTGCTGAAAGTTCAATTCCTAGCATTCGTAAAATCAACATCATTTGTAAATTAATTATTTTTTTATTACTATTTTCAAATAACTCTCTTAAATCAAAACAAACTATATTTGCTTTGCTTCATTGAAATTTAGTATGGCCATTTCAATATTTAGCATAGGTACCTTGTGTTAAAGCTGTTAACTTAGATTTTAAATTATCTAACTTTAAAATATTTGCTGATGATTTTTCATCTTTAATTTTTTGACAAATCAAATTATATAAGTCAGTAAATGTTGGATAATCTGTTGCTTTTAACTTTTCAAAATCAGTACTTGGTAAAATATGGTTTTGAAAATATACTTCTTTAATCAATTCTATTAATAAGTTTGTAGTTATGTCATCATCATTTAAATTTGGATATAACATAACAAAAAATGCTTCTAATAATGATAGTTGGCTATTAAATGTATCTGCATTATCATGACTATTGTCTAATTTATAAATTTCTAGTGGATTTATAATATTACCTTTAGAACCTGAACCATTAACAATTTGTCCTTTTAAGTAACTAGTTAGATTAGTAAATTCACGTTCAGGGTCTAAAATAAATATTTTTCTACTATTTTGATATGCCTGATTTAAAAGAATTTTTTTAGTAGTAAATGATTTACCACTTCCGCTTTCTCCCAAAATAACCATATTATGATTTATTCTTTGTGAATTTTTCTTAAATAAATCTCAAATAACTGGTTTTCCAGAATTAGTTTCAGCAAGTAAAAATCCTTGTTCATCTTTAAGTGGCATATCAGGAATCGGAAAACTTGTTGCAAAAGTATCACATGTCATTTCAATATCAGTTATTTTGGAAATATGATTTGTTCATGTATAACTTGCTAAAAGACTATCTTGTTGTAAAAATAATAAAGTTTCATATTTTCAATTAACAGTACTTGCTAAATCAATTAATTGCCTTTTAGTATTGTTTAATGTTTTTTTATTTCCATAAGCAATAATGAATGTTGACATATCTTTTAAAAAATCAACATCATCAATAATTGCTTGTTGTTGATCTAAAAAAGAATTATAGAATTGTTCTGATTCAGTTTTTTGACTCGGAGTTAAAGCATATTGTTCATTGGTTTTAATTTTACTTAAAGCATTATCTAATTGTTTTTTTGCTTTTTGTTTATTAATAGGATTTAAATTAATACAAATATTTACATTACTTAAATCAAACAATTTATTTAATCAAAAATAATTAATTTGTTTTGGTAAATCATTAATAGCTCATACAAAACCTTTTGCATTTCTTCCTTGAAAATTTGAATAATTTGTTTTTATATTTTCGTTATTAAATGTAAAATTATTTCAAAAAATATTGATTTCATCTTGTAATAGTTTTTTTATATTTAAACTACTAAATGAGTTATTAGAAATTAATGATTTTAATTGTGATAATGTATTTTCTTGATTTTCACTACAAAAAACAATATAAACTGATGGTGTAGTTAATAATTTAGTTTTTTGAATTGATTGTAATTGTTCAATTTGTAAATCAATTAAATAATTATTTTCGTCATTACTTCTTTTTGTTTTTTGTGATTTTAAATTATTAATTTGTTCTATAAAATCATAATTTTGATTTGTTTTTATGATTTTACATGGCATTGTAATTGTTTTTAATAAATCAGCAAAATCAGCAAGCAGTGTTGCTTGTTGTACTTCATTTAATAAAGTCAAATTTATTGTTTCTAATTTAATACCAGACATAAAAAGATTGTCTTTTAAATATTTAAATTTAACAATGTTTTTATCATTTTCTAATTCAAAATTAGGATTTAAATTTACAGTTGAACTTTTACCCATAATTGCTAAATATTTAAAAGCACGAACAATAATTTCATACGCTCTTGTTTCATTTTTGAATTTTTGAATACAAATAAAACCAAGTGTCATTATCATTAAACTTAAAGAAAATTTTAAATAAACATTAACTGATAATAAAAATGCTATTGAAATAGATATACTTATAAAAATCAATAATACTAATAAATCAGTCAAATTTATACCCCTAAAAATTTGATAATGAATTTTTTTAGTACTTTTTGGTAAATTTATTTTTTCCATTTTAATTCTCCTTATTTTTTGTTTTTCTTATATTGATATTTATTTTTACTCATTGATTTTTTAATTGTTTTTCAATTATTTAATTCATTTTTTGTTCAGTCAATTTTTGATTTAGTGGTATTAGTCTGATTTTTAGTACCAATCATAAGTTTTTTGCTTAAAATTTTGGTATCGTATCAATCACTTTTTGTTTTTTGAATATTATTTTTAGATTGTTTTTCATATCAATTTGGTTCACCATTTTCAAAATACTTATCAACAATTTTTTGGTCAACTTCACTACGAGGTTTATTTGTATATCGTGCAGTTGTTCCATGAATAACATTTTTATTTGTTGCACTGCCAACTATTGATAAATCAATATCTTCTTTTTTTAAAGGAGTCGTTTTAAATTGATTTTTAAGTTCATTTTTTAAATTATGTGATTCATGTTTTGATGTACCTTTAGCATATTGTTGTGAACTTTTTGATTTAACTATATTGGCTAATTTTTTAGTAGGATTTAAAATTGCATGTTTACTTGCTCTTTTTAAACTACCCTTTGCTCCAAATGTTTTATATGTAGCAACTGTTCCTCCAATAAATCCAGCAGTAGCTAAGACTGAACCAACAGTTGCTTTGGTACTAAACCTTGCAAATCTTGCAAGTCCACCACTTTGCAATCTATTTAAAACACCACTACTTTCTCCATCTTTGTTTTTGCCTAGCATTTTTCTTTTTCCTATAAGTAGACTTTTACCAAGACCAAACATACCAATGGTTCCTGCTTTTAAACCACTACTTGCAGCTTTCATTGTTGTTAACATACGCATTCCCTCCATAATGCCAACTGTTTGTCCAACCATGGAAGCAAATAACATTTGCGAATTATATGTAGCAACAGCTCCACCAGTAATAAATAACAACTTAAATGTTGACTGACCTATTCAACTATCACTTACATCATTACCAGCATTTAACATTAAAGGCTCTAAATTTATAAACAAAGTTAAACTCAAAACAATTCCAAGTGATGAAATAAATCTTCCAATTACTAAATCTTTTCACAAATTTATTTTTTGTCATTTAACACCACTTGTTGCAGTTGAAAAAACAATTGGTGAAGTTATATACAATAAAAACAAATCAAAAATTCGTTGAATTAAACTTAAACCTAAATAGAAAAATATAATCATACAAAAGAAACTACCAAGTGTACCTAAAAACAAATTGTAGTTTTCCATATCAGGATATCCAACATCATAATGTCAGTCTTGATGATTTAATCCATCAGTAAATCCTAATGCACCAACCATATTTGCTAATTTATCACCATGAACAAACTCAGGCATAATAATGTGAATTATTGAAATAACTGTAAAATTAATGACCCAAAAAAATAAGGGAATTAAAAGTAATAATAAAATAACAATTATGCTACGATTAGCAATACCAGCAATTTCACTACGTATATTCTGATGAACCATAGCATGCAATATAACTCCCCCAGCAAACAACACAATTAACATAATTGCTATTGCTAAAAAAATAAAAAATTGCGGAGGCATATTTAAAAAATGACCATTAGTACCAAAAATTTTATCAACAATTTTTTGACCAGATAAATAAGTAATAGCATCACCTAAACCATGAACAATGTATAAAGGCCCTTTCACAAAAATGTTATAAAGTATTTGAAAAAAAGCAGTTTTAATTCCTAAAAAATCATTAAACATAAATTGTATTAACCTTCACCACCTAATTTTTCCTTTAATTTTTCTTTAATCTCTAATAGCAATAATCCCTCTTCAATATAATGTTTAGTACAAATATGTTTATAAAAAGTAGTGCCATAAAGCATAGTTTTCATGGTTCAACTTGCTCTTTTTCTACATTCATTGCACTTCATAATTACAATAAACCTAGCATTCTTGCAAAAATAATATGAGCAATACCTGATGACATTAAAATCAAAGCACAACCTAAAACACTTCAAACCATATGTCTTAAATATTCTCCTTTGTTTTCAGGATCACTATGAATTTTAAAAGCATACTTAATAGTACTAAACGCTAAACCACAACCACCAATTGCATACAAAATTGGTAATAATACTTCCATTAAATTGTTTAATAATTGTTGAGTTTGTGGATCAACACTTGATAATAAATTAAATATAGAAAACATCATATCTATCATTCCTTTCTTTATTTGTTTTACTTTAATTTGTGATACTATATATTTGATAGCGTATGTATGTTATACATAACCCCCTTTGGTGCAATTATTTAAAAATAGAAAATAAAACAGGGTTTATGGTTGTGTATTTCTATGCAAAATTAATCTCAATTTCATACAACAACAATTTCATTAACATTCTTAAAATAACTCTTTTATCCTGATATAGAAGCATTTACATAAAGTACTCATCATTTGACTTCTACGACAGTGTATTTAATTTTTTCCAACTTCAAAATAAAAAAAGAACCTAACAGGTTCTTTAAATAAAATGTAACTTTAATTGCAATAAATTATAATAAAATATATAATTTAAATGCAGGTTGAACGCTACTATACGGAACCTGTCAGCAATAGGGTATCTTCCAAATACGCCTGTTGCATTTTTATTACATATTTTTGAGTTTATTATTTTAACTCAAAAATATGTAAATTTATGAAGTTATTTTAATTATACGCTTTTTTTCAATTAATTCAATTTTGTTAACTTTATGAAGTTTAATAATTCAAAATATATTTTTCAACAAAATCTTTCTTTACTTGAACTTGAAAAATTATTTCACTCTTCATAAATTTTTTTATTACTTTCTTTTCCAGGTTTAACTTTTGACAAAGCATTACGATATAAATTGACTTTTTGTATAAATTTCAAATATTCTATAATTTCTTTTTCAGTAAAATTTTTATCAATTAATTTTTTAGTAATGATTTTATTATATGATTCATAGTTAAATGAATCTTTTTTTCAGTTTAAGAAAGTAATTAAATATTCATGCATTAATTTTTGCAAATTAAAAAAATAATTACTTCAATCTTGTTCATCTAAAAAATAACGTATTTTTTCTAATTTTTTTCTTAATTCATTTTTATATTTTTTTTCACTATCTTCAATAAGAATATTTGGTATATTATTTTTATATAAATAAAATAAATCGTTAATTAAAATTTTAATTAATTTTCTTGGTTTACAATAAGGAAAATCATCTCTAATTCTTTTATGATATTCAAAAATATCTTTACTTGATAAAAGAATTTCTATTCATTTTTTACCTAATAGTTTTGAATTTTTACCATAAAAAATGTCATCATAGTTTGAAGTTATAATATTTTTTTTATTTTCTTTAAAACTATTTTGTATAATAAAAAATGAATTTTGTTTATATTTATTTATATTTGGTCTTGTATTTTGTTTCGGATTTAATTTTACAAAGTTATCAATATGTAAACCCAATTCTCTTTTATTCATGTTTTATTTTTTATTTTCTTTCTTTGGTGATTTAATTGATTTAATTAATAATTTATCATCTTTCTTGTCTTCTTTTTTACCTCTTCAATAACCATGATATTTAGGATTTGTACGTCTATAAATAAAACAACCAATCACCAAAATCACCAACAATAACGGAATAGCAATACCAAAACCGATAGCAAATTGTCAACCACGAAATTTAATGTTTGCTTGTGTTTGTAATCAATCATGATAACTTTGACCAGCTGCAAAATTATCAATTTCTTTTTTTGTTTGAGGTTTTGGTTTGCCATTTAAAATCTTATCAATGCTATATCCATGTAAATTTAAACCACTTTCAGCATTTTTAATTGCCTGCTGATACTTTTCTACTATATCTTTCGTGCTTTCATTTGAATTTACTCAATCAATAGTATCTTTTTGTAATTCATCTAATTTAACATATTGTTGATAATCACTACTTATTGCTTTTAATAATTTATTGTCTTCTCAAATAATACTTTTTAAATAATTTTTAATATTGTCGTTATTTAAAAATTGACTTACTTTTGCTTTGATTTTATTTTCTTGAACATCAGTTGCAAAACCACGAGAAGCGATATTTGAAATATCATTTATTCATTTATCTTTGTTTTTATTGATAAAATCTTGATAGTTATTAATTCAATTTGTATAACTAGTCAATGTTGATTTATTTACTACATTTGAAGTATTTACATTTAGATTTTTTGGTAATATATCTAAACCTTTATTTAATAATTCATTAGCTTTGTCATTTATTGTTTTTACTAATAAATCTTTATCAAGACCATCATCAAATTTTGGTTCATTTGTAATATCATATGTCAAAGGTTTTAAAAATGATGTATAAGAAGTAATTTGATTTTTAATGAAACTATCAAAACCCTTACCATTAGTTTTTATAGTTTCATTAAATTTATTTTCTACAAAATTTTCATATTGATGTAATCAACCCAATGCTTTTGATTTTTCACTAGGGTCAGTTAAATTGACAGTTACATTAAGTTTTGATTTAAGATTATTTAATTCACTATCATCAAAAGTACCTTTTAATTTTCAATTACTTTCACCAAGTTCTAAGTAACTATCATAAGTATTACCTACTGTATCTTCTAAATGTAAATGATATATACCATCATTTTGAATTGATAAATTTTTAGAAACACCTTGTTTAGAACCAGTTTTTTTAAAATCATTTGTTGTTTCATCAACTGTTCCTTGTTCATAAAAACTTTTGTTTACATCAAAATCAATCAAAGTGTCATTCAAACCAATGTTTATAATTGCATTATGTCTTCCAGTTCCATCTTTAATTTTTGTTTGAATAATGTCTGCATTCTTGGTATTTCCAACATTTGAAACTAAACCAGTAAATAGTTCTGTGTCATCAATTTTTGTTTGATAATTAATTTTATTTTTATCAATTGAAGTTTTAACTCATAATTTATATGTGACTTGTCCAGTTGTAACATCTCCACCAAAAACACTTGCAAATGATTTATCTTTTAAAGTTAAAATTAAATTGTGTTCACCAATAGGTATATCTAAATCTGTTGTTGGAATTGTAATTGATTTTCCATCTAATGTTGCGTTTGCAACCAACTTCTCTTTAATATCAATTTTTTGTATAGAATCATATACAATACCTTTGTATAATGGTCAAGATTTATCAAAAGTATCGGGTTTAATAATTTTTAATAATAAATTTATTGGATTAGTTATATATAGTCCTTTATCTGTACCGACATAAACATTATTATCTTTATCAACTGCTAAACTGGTAATTGAATCTTTTTCTATTTTAAAAATAGCTGTAAAAGTATTTCCATCTGTTGATTTATAAACATCATTATTACAGACAGCATAAACATTATTATTTTTATCAACCGCTAAACTAAAAATTGGTTCATTTGGTGTTCCTGACATAGCTGTAAAAGTATTTCCATCTGTTGATTTATAAACAGTACCATTATTGTTACCAGCATAAACATTATTATCTTTATCAACTGCTAAACTATGAATTCATCCTTTTACTCCTGACATAGCTGTAAAAGTATTTCCATCTGTTGATTTATAAACAACACCTTCATAAGTTCCAACATAAACATTATTATTTTTATCAACCGCTAAACTAATACTTGATTTTTTAGGTGTTCCTGACATAGGTATAAAAGTATTTCCATCTGTTGATTTATAAACATCATTATTACAGACAGCATAAACATTATTATTTTTATCAACCGCTAAACTAAAAATTGGTTCATTTGGTGTTCCTGACATAGCTGTAAAAGTATTTCCATCTGTTGATTTATAAACAGTACCATTATTGTTACCAGCATAAACATTATTATCTTTATCAACTGCTAAACTATGAATTTTACCTTTTACTCCTGACATAGCTGTAAAAGTATTTCCATCTGTTGATTTATATAAACCAGTGTAAGCCCCAATTCAAATAATTCCATTTATATCAATTCGAACTTTGGTGATATTTTCGGTATTATTGATTTTATAAAAATCAAATGGATTTGTATTATTTTGATTTTTAATACTTATGTCTTTGTTACTTACTTGATTTGATTTAAAACTATAATTTATAACATTATTTGTAAACAATGGTTTTAAATTACTTGCACTTGTACCTACTAATACACTAAGAGTTATTATAGTTAGTAATTTTTTCATATTATTTGTTCTCCTCTTGTTGTAATGATGATTCTGTTTTAGAAGAAATATTAATATTTTTTGATTCATAAATTTCATTTTTAATATTTTGTTTTTTTACCATTGCAGTTTTTTTATTATTAATTTTTATTATCATTTTATTGGTTTGTAATATTTTTTCTTTAAATAATTCTATAATAGAATTATTATATTTTATTTTGTTTTCAATTTTTCTATTTCAATCATAAAACCCAAAACTTATTATTTTAAAAAAAATATTTTTAAATTTTCCATTTTTTTGTTTTTTTAAATCTAATATATCCTGATTACATTTTTCTATAACTTCATTAAATTCTTTTATATTTTTTTTAAGTTTATTTTCTTTTTTAGTCATTGTTTTATTTACTCCTTATTTTTTGTCTACATTCAAATTTTTAGTACTTAATGAAAGTTTTTTATTATCATTATCAATGCTAATAATTTCAACTTTGATGACTTCACCAATTGAAAAATAATCTTCTACATTATTTACAAAACTGTTACTTATATTAGAAATATGTATTAATCCTGTGTAATTATTGGGACATTTACAAAAAACGCCAAAACTTACAATATTATTAATTGTTACTTCAATAATATCTCCAATTTTAAACATTTCCATTATTCTTCCTCCCTATTACTTGAAATTTCAATTCTTGTCAGTTGTTCTTTAATTTCTTCTAATGAAACTTCACTACGTTTATATCAAAATTTATCATTTTTTAAGAAAAAATTAGCATTTAAAATCATTCCAGTATAAAGATCACCTGCGAATTTTTCTTCATTTTCTTTAGAAATATTACATTGTTTCTTAACATGTGTTCATATTTCATTAAAACTACTTTTCTCTTTTTTGCATAAAAAACTATATGCTATTTCTACTAATGTTTCATCTTGCATTATTAACACCTTCTTAACTGTTTTTAGTAATTTTTTTTAAAAAAATTACTAAATCTTTATATATTAATTATACCATTTATATTAAATATAGAAAAAACCTACAAATTCAACGTTTTTTGACTATTATTATTAATTGACATTTCAAGTTTTATTATACTTTTTTTCAATCATTTCTAAATGCTTATCACACATTTTAAAATCACCTTTGATGGTTTCTTTAACATCTTTGATTTTCAAAGTTTTAGAACACTCTTTACAACGTAATAATCACGCTATATCTTTTCCATCAACTTTTTGCATAAACCCACCACCTAAATTTATATGCCTTTAAATCGCCCGTATTTGCTTTTTTTAGAGAGGTTTAAGAATATGAATGGTTTTTATATTCATATTCTTAAATTCAATGATTTAAATTTGTTTAAACACTACATAAACAAGTTAATTATACATTGTTACATATTGTTTACAAATTTGATTTTTCTTTAAAAGTTTTTAAAACAATTTTTTTTCAATTTCTAAAATTTCATTTAGTGAAAAATATTTATTAAATTTTTCACCTAAGGTTTTAATATAAAATTTTCATTCTTGATTGCCAGTTTTTAGTCATAAAGTTTCACTTATCAATTTTTCAAATTCTCACACTTGAAACACCAACATCGAAGTTTTAGAAATAAAATAAGCATTACAATTACCGCTTAAATTATTTTTCTTTAATCAGTTTTGATAAGTTGATAAAATCTCTTGTTCTTTACTTGTTAATTGCATTATTCTCATCCCCCTAATCTTTTCAATTATTTTCATCAGATTTATTACTATTGTTTTTTTGGTCATTTAAAATTTGTAAAATCATGTCTAATTTTTGATTGATATTATTATCAAAACTAATAAGATTTTTTAAGTTTAATTTTCCATAAGTAGCTAAACTTAAAGCGTCATTTGATTTATTTAATTTTCTATGACTTACAAATTTTGCACAAATTTCTTTTTCACCAATTGTATCGTCACCAGTACCTTTGTATGTTTTTGTTAAATCTAAATTGAATTTAGTTAAATCAATGCCATAAAAATATCATAATTTTGTACTTGTCTTATTTGCATAATGTTTTCCTAAATAGTGAATTTTTACTTTTTTATTTCTAATATCAATGCCAGTTTCTTCTAAAATTTCATCAATTACTGTTTGATAATGGGTTTTATTTTCAAGTCCACCAGTGATAGTACTATACTTACTTATTTGCTTGTTTTTAAATAATGGATTATATTCTTTAGTTAATAAGTAATGATATTCGTTATCTTTTAAAACATAAGGTAATATTGACACTCCTTGGTTGTTACATCAAGGTTCTTCAACACCATACATAAAATCAACTTTAATAATTTTTAAATATTCTTTATTCATAAAAAATATCTTCCTTTCAAAGTATTTTTAAAAATAAAAATTGTAACACTATAGGTTACAACTCGTTTATTTTTAAATTTCCTTAAAAAGAAGATAAAAAATATATCTATATAGATAGGTCATAATTTAGTGGGCTGTACCTAATGTCATATTCAATTCTTATGTTTTAACTTTATCACATTTATTTTATATTGCAAATAAAATAAGATTAATGTCATTATTTAGTGATAATTTCCTATTAGTTATCGAGTGAAAATTTCCCAAAAAGTGAGGTTAAATATACTTGGTGATAAATATGGAAAGAAGCATGACTATGAAAGAAAAATATAAATATAAAATTATAAATGACATTATTATTAATAAATTATCTAAACATCAGGCCAAGAATAAACTTAACCTAACTATTAGAAGAATTAACCAATTAATTAAAATTTTCAATAGAGAAGGTAAAGTTGGTTTTATTCATAAATCTAGAAATAAAATTTCTAATAAAGTAACAAAAATTGAAATCAAAAATAAAATTATAAACTTATATAAAACAAAATATTATAATTTTAATTTTCAACATTTTCATGAAAAAATAATTAGTGAAGAAAAAATTAAAATTTCATATAGCACACTTTATACTATATTAATCAAAGAAAAAATTATTTCACCAAAAAGACATAAAAATAAAAAAAATAACTTACATCCAACTAGAAATCGTAGAACAAATTTTGGTGAATTAATTCAAATGGATGCAAGTAATCATCATTGATTTGGTAATGATAAACCAAAAGCATTTTTACATGCTGCAATTGATGATGCTACAGGAAATATTGTTGGACTATGATTTGATCATCAAGAAACATTAGATGGTTATTATAATGTTTTTTATCAAATTTTAACTAAATATGGCATACCAAAAACATTTTATACTGATAACAGAACAGTTTTTGGATATAAGAAAAAAATTGATGCAGGAAATATAAATACAGAAAATGATACTTATACTCAATTTCAAAAGTGCTGTAATGATTTAGGTGTTGAAATAATTAGAACTTCAATTCCACAAGCTAAAGGTAGAATCGAACGCTTATTTGGAACGCTTCAAAGTCGATTAATTAGTGAACTTAGACTTAATAAAATTAAAAATTTAAAAGAAGCTAATCAATTTCTTAAAATATACATAAGTATTTTTAATAAACAATTCGGTTTTCCTATTGATGATAATAAATCTGCTATGATTAAAGCTCCTATACAAGAAGAAATAAATATTTATCTTTCAAGATTTTCTAAAAGAAAAACAGATAGTGGTTCAACTATAACATACTATGGTAAAAAGTATTTTTCTTATAAAAATAATAAAGTTCAATATATACAACCCAGAACTGACGTAATTGTACTTAAATCGTTTATTAATGAGTTATATCTTAGTTATAATAATCAAATATATCAACTAAAAGAAATACCACTAAAGCCAATTATCAAAGAAGATTTGATAAAAACTAAAAAAGTTTATATACCAAATAAAGACCATCCTTGAAGATATGGTTATTAATAATACATAATTAAAATTAGGCAAAAAATAGAATTCTATAAGAGATTTTATTTTTTGAATACTAAATCATATAAATTTTTAAATCATTTGTATATGAGCAAATTTGGTGTCTTAAAATTAATTTTAAATATATAAAGATATTACAATTGTAATATCTCGTTTTTAAATTTGTGGCAAGCTTGGTTTATATCCGCTTGTTGAAGATTGAACTTGTAAATCTGTTGAATTTATTTCTTGTTTATCAAATATGAATTCAGATAATTTTGTTTTTTTAAAATTAGTTAATTGATTTTTAACAGATTTTCTCTTATTATTATTTAATGTTGGTAACTTATATTTTTTGTATAATAAATTAATAATTTGTAGATTGTTATTTTCTTTTGCATAATTTAAAGCAGTATTACCATTATTAAATTGAATTTGTACATTAACATAATTTTTAATTAATAATTCAACTATTTTAAAATCATTATTATCTATTGCAGAATATAAAGGAGTAAATCCTTCATTATCTTGTGCATTTATATTAGCACCATTTTTAAGTAAAAATTCAGCTATTTCAAAATAACCATTATCTACTGCATAATGTAAAGGAGTATCACCATATATATTTTTAATATTAACATTAGCACCATTTTTAAATCTCTTAATTAACACTTTAAACAATTCATCAACTAATAAAATATCATCATTTAAATTAAAATTATAATCAATTAAAAATTTAACCATTTCAAGATCTCCGTTATCTACTGCATAATGTAAGATAGTCAATCCTTCTTCATCTTGTGCATTTATATCAGAATTATTGTCAAGTAATAATTTAATCATTTTGACATCATTATCAGGATTTGCTACAGCAATTTGTAAAGGGGTACATCCATTTATATCTTTTAAATTTACATCAGCACCATTTTTAAGTAAAAATTCAGCTATTTCAAAATAACCCCTATCTACTGCATAATGTAAAGGGGTAAAACAAAAATCATTTTGTGCATTTATATCAACATTTTTTTCAATTAAAAATTTAATAATATCTAAATTATTATTTTTTACCGCATAATGTAAAGGGGTAAAACAAAAATCATTTTGTGCATTTATATCAACATTTTTTTCAATTAAAAATTTAATAATATCTAAATTATTATTTTTTACCGCATAATGTAAAGGGGTAAAACTTTCATTATCTTCAATATCATAATCAATATTAAAATTTTTATTTAGTCAATCAAATGATTTAATATCATTATATTTTAAAAAATAAATTAAAAGTATGTTAATATATTTGTTTTTATTATAATCATTAAGATTATAATCTTTTAATATTTCCTTAATAATTTCAATTCGATTATTTTTAAATGCATAATCTAAAACTGTAGAACCATTTTTATTTTGTACATTCACATCAGCACCATTTTCAAGTAATAATTTAATCATTTTGACATCATTATCAGGATTTGCTACAGCAATTTGTAAAGGGGTACATCCATTTATATCTTTTAAATTTACATCAGCACCACGTTGAATTAAAAATTCAGCTATTTCAAAATAACCATTATCTACTGCATAGTGTAGAAGGAAACCTAAAGGTTCATTATCATTATATTCTTTATCTTTTTCATCTTTTTTAGTGATAGGATTGAGATTTTTATAGTCGAAAAAATTTTTTAGTTTTTGTTCTACATTTCAATCTATATTTGTTATATTTTGAATTTTATTTTTAAAAATATTGAAATGAAAATCATTAATTTCTTTTTTAATTGCTAATTTTCCTTTAATAGCAGTAGATAGTAAATCATTAGAACTTATTAATGATTCGTTAGTAACAAATTTAGCATGAATTCCTTTTTCAAATTCAGTTCCATCTCCACCTTTTCCATAATAAATTTTATTGATATCTAAATTTAAATTAGTCAAATCAATGGCATACAAAAATCATTTTTTGTTACTTGATTTATTTGCAAAAGAATGATTAAATCTATTAATTACTACATTATTTCCACTAATATCAATACCAGTTTCTTCTCACATTTCTTTTACAACAGTTGTATAATAGTCCAAACTCTCAACTCCACCGGTAATAGTACTATTCTGACTAATTTTAGATACTATTTCATGAGCTGGGTTTTTTTCTTTCTGAATTTGCAAATAATAATATTCATTATCTTTTAAAACATAGGGTAAAATAGCAACACCTTGATTATTACATCAAGGTTCTTCAACATAGATAAAACCATTCTCTATTTTTACTTCAATAAATTTAGAATCAAACAATAATTTTTGATTTTCAATATTTTTAATTAACATTTTTTATTTTTCCTATCTTAAAATATTTAGTTTATGCTTATCTTTTAACAAATTTTATAAATTAATCAATCTTTTTTTAAAAAATAAAAAAAGTTCACAAATAAAAATTTGGAACTAAAGTTTTAGGGTTATTTGAAATTTGTGTTTATATTTAAAATTGTAACTTTCTAAAATAATTTATTTTTTTTGTAAATATTTTTGGGAAATTTTTACTCGATATTGACAACATACTGATTTGTGAAAAGGATATCGCGATTTGAAATCGGTTTTCACTAAGCATGAAACAGTTAACCATCAAGATGGCTATGTTTCAAAAACTGGTGTAAATACCAACCAAATTGAATCAGTATGAAAACATATACGAAGAACATTTAAAACACATATCAAAGTTGCAAAACATCATGTTCATTTATATGCAAAAGAATCAGCATATAAATTCAATAACATACCTAGTTTTGAAAGTGTAATGTTATGTTTGATTTAAAACTGTGGGGAGAAGTCCGTAGATAGGCTTTTCTCAGCGTTTATGTGATAAAATTTAAATAGTACATAAAGGGAGAAAAGCCATAAAATATATAGTTTATGCTTATTTTTTAACAAATTTTATAAATTAAACAATCTTTTTTTAAAAAAATAAAAAAAGTTCCTGTATAAAATAAGAAACTAAATTTTAGGGGGAGTATTTGGAATTTATATTTATGTTTATTTAATAGTTTAATTTTCCAAAATATTTTTTTATTTTTTTTGATAAATATTTTTGGGAAATTTTCACTCGATATTGACAATAAAATAAGATTAAAATTAAAAAAATCGTTACTGATGTCAGCCCACTACGACCACACCAGTAACTAGATAATTGTACAATAAATTATTAGATTTTTGAATTATAAATAAAAAAATTGTGAATTATCAAAACAAATTCATACCGGTATATGGTCAAATTAAAATTTTTAAAAATACTTCAATATTTTTTGTTTTATATGATGTTTATTAACTTTTTGTATTAATAATAGGTAAATTCAACACGATTTTAAATTTATTATAATAATTATTATATATTATTAATAATTATTATATATTATAGAGTATCAAATTATCCTTATGCAATAAGAAAAAAATACATTAATTTGACCATATACCGGTATGAATTTGACCATATACCGGTATGAATTTGACCATATACCGGTATGAATTTGACCATATACCGGTATGAATTTGACCATATACCGGTATGAATTTGACCATATACCGGTATTAATATGTTATAATTATTTTATAATTTGGAAAATTAAGGTAAAGAGGTTAATTTATGACAAAAAATTTATTAAATCGGGAAAATAATAAATTTATTAAAAAGTCGAATGTGATAGTTCGTGCAGTGACAAATGAATGTGCTGGGATTATGACACAAAGATTATTTAATTTTGCTATTTTAAGTTCAATTGGAAAACTTGATTGAAATAAACAAGAAAAACATAAGTATTTGGAATGTTGAATTACTGATTTTTGTAAATATTATGGTATTGCTGAAAAACAACTTTATGATAAAGTTATTCATAAAAATAAAGAAATGACGGTAATTCAAAAAGAGATTCAAATTTTAACGCAAATGCAATTTTTTTTATTTGATGAAACAAAAGATAGATTTGAATTTGTAAATTTATTTTTAAGAGGTGGAAATGATCAAGGAAAAATTTACTTAGAAGTTCATCAAACTTTAATAGCAGAACATTATTTAAATTTAAAATCTGATTATACAAATGTTTATTTGCCTTATACAAAAGCTGTTACAAGTAAATATTCGTTACGTTTATATGAGTATTTGCGAAGTTATTTGTATATGAATGCTAAAACTCAAAAAATTCCAAATTTTAATCATGAATGAAATTTTGAAAAATTAGCAAAGATTTTAAATTTAAGTTTAAACAGCAGTTATTTTAAGTATATTTCAAAACTTAAAAAGAATATTTTGGAACCGGTGAAAAAAGATTTACAAAAAACTGATATTATTTTTACTTATGAATTGATAAAAGTTGGTAGAAAATATAGCAAAATAATTTTAAATACTCATTTGGATTTAGAAAAATTTAATGCTCAAAATCCTGAACTTGAAAAAGTACCAACTAAAAAAGAAAATAAGGAGTATGCAAATAAATCAAAGCTAACAGCAAGCATTTTTAAAAAACAAAAAAATCAAATAATTGAAAGACCCATTTTAAGTGATGAACAACTACAAGATATTTTAGGTAGTATTGATAGTGATTAATGAAAAATATAATACATAATTAATTACACAATTATATTAATATACATAAAAATTTATGTATATTAATATTTATTACATAAATTTATAAAATAATTTTTTTTATCACAACGATTATATTTTCAGTATCATATATTTCGTTATTAAATATATTTATAAATTTTAAATTTTTAATTATAAAAACATAATTAAATACATAATTTTCTTTAATATACATAAAAATTTATGTATATTAAATCTTATTACATAAATTTATACATAATATTTTAAAAATGTTAAAATATAAATATTAAAAGAAAGGAGTTAACTATGAAAATTATTACTGTATGTAATTTTAAAGGTGGTGTTGGTAAAACTACCTTAATAACTGGTTTTGCAAGAATTCTTTCACAAAGTAATTTTAGTGTTTTACTTATTGATTTAGATCCACAAGCTAATTTAACAAGCGTATTTAGAAAAAATAAAAATAATAATATTGGTTCTGAGCAATGATTTAAAACCGCAAGTAAAACTAATGAAGACAATTTAATAAGTACAATTGAGATAAGTAATGAAAAAAATATAAGTTTAATTCCTACTAATAGTAAACTAGATGATATTAATAGATATCTTTCTACCACTAGTGGAAGAGAATTTGTACTTAAAAAAAATATAAAAAAATGTATGAATTATTTAATGAAAAAATTTGATTATATTTTAATTGACACAAATCCTAGTTTAAATGACATTAATATTTCTGCATTAGTTACAGCAGATGATATTGTACTTGTTACTGAACCACATAGATTTTCAATTAGTGGAACTATAAGAGTTAAAGATATTTGAACAGAAATATGTGATAATTTAGAAATTAAAAATAATTTAAATACAATAATTTTAAATAAAGTTAATAAATCAATGGCAAGACAGAACAGCAAAAATCATTTATATGAAAAATATGAAAATTTATTATGTAAAAATTGAATACCTTTTACAGCGAATATAGATAAATCAACAATGTTAAATAACATAAATATAACGGAAAAAAATCCATTTGTTAACTTGACTAATGAATTAATTCAAAGAAGAGTATTTAATATAAAACCAACGGAAGGAGTTTTAACTAATGAGGAATAAAGATTTATTAAATTTTGGTTTTGATGATGAGAATTTAAAAGGTTCTAAACCTAATGAACCAAATATTGCTGTTAAAATAATGAAAAAATCAAATATTAAAAAACCAGATAATAAAATTATTAATTTAGAAAAAAAACAAAAATTAGTTAGATTGAATATTATTTCTTCTGAAAAAGTAGAAACAATGTTAAAGAAATTAGAAGAATTAAATTATAAAATTAATAGAAGTAAAATTTATAGAGAAGCTGTTGAAAATATTTATAAACAGCTAATCACTAATAATAATGACTAATTTTACAAAAAATACATAATTAATTACATAATTTATTAATATACATAAATTTATACATAATAATATATTTTATCTTAAAAAATAAATAAAAAGCTCAACAGCTAAGGTTGAGAATTGGAGGGCTAACTCCCTCTTTACAGCATTAATAATATCATAAAGTAATAATTATGTCAATATCAATGAAATAATGGTGAAATTATGGAAAATAAAAATTGAGATTGAAAAAAGTTAAGAAAAGGAATAGGTATTAAAGTTCAAATTCCTAATGATATTGATAAAGAAACTGGTAAGCAAAAGTATCGTCCAGCCATTGTTATTAAATCCTATCCAAGTCATGTAAAAGTACAATTGATGACTACAGAACCCAGTAACCATGATTATTTTAAAATTAAAATTAATAATCAAATTCAGTACATAAGACCAATATATTACAGAACTATATCACTTGAATGAATTAATCGTATTTGAAGAGATAACTTTAATAAACCGATTCAATTAGATAAAAAAAGTAACTTATTTATAAAAATTACTGAAATGGAATTTAAAGAAAATCTTGATTATGAAATTAGTTTTAATAATATAAAAAATTTACAACAAGAAAATCAACAACTTAAAAATGAGATTGATTTATTGAAAAATTCTAAATCAAAAAATCGTAATTGTGGATAAAATCCTATTTGTTAAATATTTTTATATGGCGAAGTTAATTTTTATGTAAAGAATATTAAAAATTAATTGTAGAAATATTGTAAAATTAATATTACTTATTAATATATTAGTTATCATAATCATATAAAAATAATCATAGAAAGGATTAAAGAGAAAATGTTTAAAAAAATAAAAAGTTTATTTTGTAAAAACAAAAAAAATTCAAAAATATAATAATTGAGATGATTTTTCAAAAGAAAATTATGAAAATAAAGAAAAGTTAAAAAAGTATATTTTAAAAAAAAGAATAAATAAATTTTTAATTAAGTAAATTATATGAGGTTTTAAATGATTGAGTTTAAAGGTTTACCTGTAAAATTATTGCCAATAAATCCTAGATATACAAATTTTGAAGACATAAATTTTCAAAATTTAAATTTTGAAAATTATTCTGAAATTGATATAGCAAAAGAATTAATTAAATATGAAGGAAATTTGGAAGATTTATTAGAATTAATTAATGCAATTATTTCAAATAGTTTTTTATATTTAAATGATAAAATTTTAATTCATTCAGATATAAAAAATAAAAATTATTATATTTTAGAAGGAAATCGCCGTCTATTAGCTGTTAAATTAATTAATAAAAAAATTAATTTTAGTGATATTTGTGATGTTAAACCTTATTATAGTAATACTAAATTTAAAGAATGAGAAAATAATAAAAATGCAATAGTTGAAAGTGTTAAAAAAGCAAATAATATAAATATTCAAAAAGATTGATTTTTAGATGTTAGTAATGATAGTAAAGAATTAATATGAAAAACAATTTATTCAAAACACATTGGAGAACAAGTAGGTAAACGAGATTGATCACGTGCTAAGTATTTTGATGATTTATTAAAGCTTTATAAAAAATTTTTAACTAATTTTGATAAAGAGCAAGCCCTTATTGAGTTATCAAAACTTTTTGGTAAAAAATTAGGCATAATAAAAAGAGATGTTAAAAGTGCTATTTGAATAATAAAATCATTTGATATTTATAATGAATTTCATAAAGACACCCCTATTGATTTAAAATTAATAGAAGTTTCGGGTTATGAATTAGTCCTTAGCCAAAAATTAATTATTAATGGAAGAGAGAAAACCATACGAGATATTTTAGGAATTCAAATTGATGATGACAAAATTAATATATTATATGATAATAAAATACAACCAAATCAATTAAATAAAATTATTGAATTTTTAGTTGAAAATTCTTTAAATAAAAAAATTACAACTCGTGAAATTAAAGAAGAAATTTACGATAAATTGGGTGATGTGATTGGCTATACTTTATCAAATAAAAAAAGTTTAAATTTTGTATATAATGAACTTTTAGACAAAGAAAAAAACAAAACAATTAAAGATTTTGAAAAAATAAAATTACAATCACTAATCAATTTAAAATCTGAAGATATTAATGTCAATGAGTTTCTTGATAAAGACTATGATAGTAAATTTATTAAATCAATAAAATATACAATTAGAAATGATTTAAAAACTTTATCAAATTTAAAAGTATTTGATGAAGATGAATACCCTTTTACTAATGTTGCAAATACTATTAGAAATATAATAGATTTATTTATATTAGAAATGGTTTATAGAATTAAAGATATTGATGCTTTTAGTGAAAAATTTAATCTTGATAATGGTTCTTTAATGAAGTTGAAAATTATTATTAATGATTATAAAAACTCAAAAATTCATGATGTTAATGGTGTTACAGGTGTCATATCTAATATAGTAAATTCTAATGGTGTTACAGAAATTAGTGATTTTTTAATATCATTTTTAGCAGTAGAATATGGAAATCGTTTAAAAGAATTAAATATAGATATTAATCATTTTGAAACGTTTATACTACAAATTTTGAATTTTAAAAAACATGATAAGGAAATTTTAATTAACTTTACTTTGTTAAATAACTTGTCACATAAACCATATTATGGATTTGAAAATTATAATAATAAAAATTTAATTGATAGTTTAAATATTATGTTTAGCACAGTTAAGGAATTTATAAAAGTATCAAAAATTTGAGAAAAACAATAAAATTACTTATATGAATGGAGGTAAAAAATAAATGGAAACAAATTTAAATATAGAAATAATTAAGTATGAAAATTTAGTTAAAAATATGACTTATTTTTTGCCTAAAGAAATTACTTGAAAAAAATATAATAGATTATGAGGAGATTCTGTGCATAGAATTTGTTCATATGTGGCTATGTTTTCGCCAAGTTTAGCTAATCATTTTATAAAACAATATTCAAATAAAAATGATATAGTGTTAGATACATTTTCTGGACGAGGAACGACTATTTTAGAATCTAGATTATTAGAAAGAAAAACTTATGGTATAGATTTAAATCCTTTTGCATATGTACTTTCAAAAGCTAAATCAAAAAGTTTTAAATTAGAAGATGTATTGTATCGAATAAGATATTGAGAAGAAAAATATAAAAAATCAAAGAAAAATTTTCTGAAACATATTGATCCTAATTTAAAAATATATTATAGTGATAAGAATTTAAAGCAACTTTCTTTTATTAAGGAAAATTTAGGATTAAATTATCAATTTTTATTGCCTTTAGATAACTTTATTTTAGCTATAACTTTAGGATTAATGCATGGCCCAATGCGTAAAAATGGAGAAACAATTTATTTTTCATTAGGGATGAGTAATCATACATCCATGGCTCCTAATTATGTTAAAAATTATGCATTAGAACATAATCTTAAAAAACCAGAACATAATATTTTTGATAAAATCTGTAATAGAACAATACATATTCTGAAAAAATCAAAATTTTCTAATAATGATGCTGAAATAAAAATTGGTAATGCTTTAGAGATTAGTAGATATTTTACTATTACACCAAAATTAATATTTACTTCGCCACCTTATTTAAATTTAATTAATTACACTAAACAAAATTGAATTAAGATGTGAATGTTAGGCTTTAATAATGATGAGGAAAATAAGAAAATTGGTCTAGATGATAGGCATAATTTTAATAATTATGAATTATTTATGGAAAAATATTTGTTAGAAATCAGTAAAATATCTAATAGTGAAACATCAATAATTCTTGTTATTGGAGATGCTAATAATAAAAGAATTAAATATAATTCTGAATACTTTGAAAGCATGTGAGAACGATTAAAATATAAGGTTCCTTTAGTTTTAACTGAAGTTTATACAGATAGAATAGACCAGAAAAGGAAAGCTACAAGTTCTTTAGGAACAAAATCTGGACGTGCAACTAGATTAGATAAAATATATGTTTTCAAAGTTAAAGAGGCTTTTTAATAATCTGTGTATCTTTGTTTTTCATCATAAATTGTTATGTCATTATATGAATATTTTGTTAAATTAATAGCACTGTGTTTTGGTGTTTTTAATTCTTGAATTTGTTTTTTAAGTTGTTGAATTTCTTCTACTTGTTTTTGGATTATTGATTGAGTTTGTGATATTTCATTTCTAGAAATATTATTTAAATCATCTAGAGCATCATAAAATATTTCGTTTTCTGATAACTCATCATTGATGGATTTATTAGTATTATTATTTTCAATCAATTTAAATGTTTGGTAATGTTTAGTAATCTGTGTAACTTACAAAAATAACTATGTTTAATTAATTCTAGTAAATATAATTAAATGACTAGAAAGAGTGAGTTACAGATGGCTAAAAAAGATAACTTTAATAATAATGATCCAATATCAAAAGCAGTAGATTTATTATTAGAAAATACTGAAGATTTAACAACAGTTTTTAAAGAAGGGGGTTTATATAAAGAATTAACAAAACGTTTAGTTGAAAAAATGTTGAATTCTGAGATGCAAAATTATTTAGGATATGAAAAAAATCAACATAGTAATAGTGACAATGCTCGTAATGGTATAAGTTCAAAAAAATTAATAACTCAACAAGGTAAAATTGAGATTGATGTACCACGAGATCGTAATAGTAATTTTACTCCTGTAATAGTGCCAAAAAGACAGAGAAGATTTGATGGTTTTGATCAACAAGTTCTTTCCTTATATGCAAAAGGTATGACATTATCAGATATTAGAATGCAGTTACAAGAATTATATCATGGTGCTGATATTAGTGAAAGTGTTATTAGTCAAATTACTGATGATGTGATTGATGATGTCAAAGCATGACAAAATAGACCATTAGAAGGCATTTATCCCATTGTTTATTTTGATTGTATAGTAGTTAAAGTACGACAAGATAAACGCATTATTAACAAATCAGTTTATATGCTTTTAGGTGTTGATTTAGAAGGTAAAAAGATGTTTTAGGTTTATGAATTAGTGAAAATGAAGGCGCTAAATTTTGATTAGCAAATTTCACAGAAATGAAAAATCGTGGCTTAAATGATATTCTTATTGCTTGTAGTGACAACTTAACAGGCATGTCAGAAGCAATACAATCAGTTTATCCTAAAACTGAACATCAATTATGTATAGTTCATCAAATCAGAAATAGTTTAAAATATGTTTCATACAAACATCGAAAATCACTAGTTACAGATTTAAAACCAATTTATAATGCATGTAGTGAAGAACAAGCAATGCAAGCTTTAGAATCATTTGAAAGTAAATGAAATAAACACTATCCTCAAATTGCTAAATCTTGATATAAAAATTGAGATAATTTAATGATTTTTATTAGTTATCATCCAGAAATCAAAAGAGTGATTTATACTACAAATTCTATTGAATCTGTTAATAGTCAATTACGAAAAGTCATCAGAAATAAAAAAGTTTTTCCAAATGATATGGCAGTTTTCAAAATATTTTACTTAGCAATTGAAAATATAACAAAAAAATGAACAATGCCCATTCAAAATTGAAATACAGCAATTGCTCATTTTATGATAAAATTTGAAGACAGAATTAATCTGAACTAGTACTTTGCAAAACAAAGATACACAGATTATTAAAAAGCCTCAAAATTTGCAACTAGTACTTTTGCAAGATTAAGTCACATAAATTACTTGAAGATCTCATATGTTCATATTTTTTATTTATTATTTTTTCTTCTATTAATTCAAGATTATTTATTATTTTAATTTCTTCATTTTTAAGATTACCTAGATCAAATTTATTTAAAATATGGTCATTAGATTGAATTAATGAATCATTTTTTGATTTTTTTCTTTTGTAATTATCAATATTTTTTAATAAAAAATCATTATTTAATTTTAATTTATCGATAATTTTTTCATTTAAAAGTTTAAAACAAATTTTTGTTTCTTTTAAAAAATCATCTTTTTTTAAAAAATTATTTTCTTCAAATAAATAGATTGTATTTAACATTGTATCTATTTTAGATATTTTTTCTATAATTTGATTATTGAAATTAATATCTTCTCTAATTTCAACGATTTTAATTTTTTCATTATTTTCATTAGCAATATGATCTTTAATCAAAATCAAATATTTATTAATTTCTTTAATATTACCAAAAAGATTATTTTGATTATTTTGATTATCTTTTTCATATAATAATTTACTTAATTTAATTTTTAATAATTTTTCATTTTTTATGATGCGATTTAAATCTTTATCATTTATATTTGAGTCGGTGATATTTTTTCTTTTGATGATATCTTTTATTACTTTTTTAGTAATTTTTTTATCATATTCTTGAAATTTCTTTTTTAATTTTTGATAATTTATAAAATTATCATCATTTAATAACTCTATTCCATATTTTAATAAATAATTTAATTCTTCATTACTTATTTGACTATTATGTGATTTATTATTAACTAATACTTCACATTTTTTAAAAATTTCTTTAGTTGTTAAATCTATAAAATCTAAAAAAATTTCTTGATTTGTAAGTTCAATTTTAAAAAGTTTAATAAATTCCAAACTTAATTGCTCTTTTATTAAACTTTTATTATTAGATATATCATAATAAAAAATTTCTTTTTCTTTAAAATTTTGTGTTCCAACATAAATAAAATAATCTTTTATTTTTTCTATCTCTCAATCTTCTTTTAAAAACTCAATTGGTTTCTTGATTCAATTAATTTCAGATTCACGATCATATTTATCATAAAATTTTTGAAAATTAGTTTTAACCAAAAAATTTTTTAATTTTTTATTTTCTTCGTCAGAAATTAATAAGTGATTTTTTTTCAACATTATTAATTTTATTAATTCATCATAATTTTTAAATTCTTGAATTTGATATTTTTCTTTTTCTTTCAAAATTATTTCGTTTATATTGTTAAAATATTTAAAACAATTTGAAAACTCATTTTTGATAAGTTGAACATTATTTGAATTATATTCTAAATAAGCTTTATATTTTGCAATCTTTTTATAAAATAAAATTTTTTGTTCATCAACTGTTAATTTTAAATAATCATTTCAATTTATCTTAAAATCTGAAATTAAATTTGAGAAATTATATTTTTTAATTTCTTCATTTTTATTTTTAAGATAAAATTTTTTAATTTTACTTAATTCAAATTCTTTTTCTTTAAAATTTACCTTTTTTGAATAAATAATAGAATAATTTATTTTTTGATATTCTTTTTTTTCTTTTTCTAATTTTTCTAAATCTAAAATTGTTTCTTTTATTTTTATAGTATTTTCATAATACTTTTCTAAATCATTAAATTTTAAAGGTTTTTTAAGTTTTAATAATCTCTTTGCAATTTCATAATTTTCCATATTTTCACCTAATTAATTTTTAAGATTTCATTGCCAATTGTGCTTCTATTGATTTATTTTTTTGTTTTATAGTTGTTTTTTTAAGTTCATTAGTTGGCACATCTGGTAAAAAAAAATCAAAATTATCTTCTCATTTTTCTTTTTCTAATTCTTTAATTTTAACAATTTTTGGTTTTGGTTGTTCAAAAATTTCATTTTTTACTTGTGTTCAATTTTGTGAATTAATTGTTTGTAATTTTTGTAATTCATTTTGTTTTTCAAGTTTTAATTCTTTTATTTTTTTAAAAATTTCTTGATGATTTTTTTCAAATAGTAATTGCTTATCAGTTATTATTTCATTACTATTTTTTTTAGAGTGATATTTTCCACTAGAACTTTTAATTTCACCCTTATTTGATTTTGGAGTAGAAGGAGCAGTAGATTTTTTAGTTTCTGTAGTAGAAATATTTGGTAATTGACTAAAACCACTAGCACCATCTTTATCAAAATCATCATCTTTTTTCTTTTGAGTCTCTTCAAAAGGTTTACAATAAGTTCTTTCTATTGTTGTTCCTTTTGGAATTGCTCCTTTATTTTTTGCTTCTACTTGACTTACTTTTTTAATATTTTCTTGAATAAAATCTGTTTTTGGTTTATTTTTTGGAATTGCTTTCTTTATTTTTATACTTTTATTTTCTTTTTCTTGTTTTTGTTTTTCTTGGGTTTCTTTTATAACTTTTTTAATTTCTTGATTTTTAATTTCATTAGTTTCAATATTTTCTATATTGATTTCTTTAATATTTAATAATTCTTTAACTATTTCTAAATTTTCTTTTTCAATTGCTAAATGTAAAGGAGTTTTACTATCTTTATTTTGCATATTTACATCAGCATCATTATCTAGTAAAGTTTTAACTATTTCTAAATTTTCTTTTTCAATTGCTAAATGTAAAGGAGTTTCATTTTCAATTAATTGATTTAAATTGACACTATTAGCTAAAATTTTAACTATTTCTAAATTATTATCAGAAATTGAATCTATTAAATCTTTTTTATATTTGCTATGTAATTGATCTAAATTCATTTCATCAGCACCTCCTCTTAATCTATTAGTACTAATAATTATTTCTTTAATTTCTTGATTTTTAATTTCATTAGTTTCAATATTTTCTATATTGATTTCTTTAATATTTAATAATTCTTTAACTATTTCTAAATTTTCTTTTTCAATTGCTAAATGTAAAGGAGTTTTACTATCTTTATTTTGCATATTTACATCAGCATCATTATCTAGTAAAGTTTTAACTATTTCTAAATTTTCTTTTTCAATTGCTAAATGTAAAGGAGTTTCATTTTCAATTAATTGATTTAAATTGACACTATTAGCTAAAATTTTAACTATTTCTAAATTATTATCAGAAATTGAATCTATTAAATCTTTTTTATATTTGCTATGTAATTGATCTAAATTCATTTCATCAGCACCTCCTTTTAATCTATTAGTACTAATAATTATTTCTTTTTGTTTTCTAATAATTTCTTCCGCTTTTAATAAAGCATTTTGATATTTTTCTTCTTTTTTAAGATTTTCTTTTTCTATTGTTAAAGTTTTAATTTCTTCTTCAATTTTTTTTATTATCAATTGATTTTTCTTGTTTTCTAATTCTTCGTTTAATAGAGAACATTGAATTCTTATATTTTTTTTTCAGTCATCAATTTCTTTTTTATTTACTTTTACTATAATTTCACCAAGAACCTTACTATCAATATTGTCTTCTTTGTTTTCTCAATAAAAGTTATAACTTTTATTTTTAGTTTTTTTAATAAATTCAGGGAATCGTTTTGTTAATTCTTTTCTACGTTCAGT
>NZ_JALMUW010000029.1:0-12783 GCF_023846195.1 Spiroplasma endosymbiont of Lariophagus distinguendus | reverse complement strand
ATTATTAATCAAATTCGAGAAAAAGTTGGTATTATATATGGTAATCCTGAAATAACACCCGGAGGAAAAGCATTACGTTTTTATAGTACAATTAGACTAGAAGTACGTAAAGGTGAACAATTAATCAAAAGTAATCAAATAATTGGTCATAAAATAAAAATAAAAGTTGTAAAAAATAAAGTAGCACCACCATTTAAAACAGCAAGTCTTGATTTTTGTTTTGAAGAAGGATTTTCAAAAATTAGTGAAATCATTACAATTGCTGTTGAGAAAGAAGTTATTAATAAATCTGGTGGTTGATACACTTATGAAGATGTAAAATTAGGACAAGGAAAAGTAAAAGCAAAAGAAAGTTTAGAAGCAAATACTTTTCTTTTAGAACAAATTAAGGAACGAATCAAGTTTTAAAAATTAATATTTAAAACATGCTAAAATTAATGTAGGATTATTATCCTACTTATTTGTGTGTAGATATTAAAGAAGAAAAATATAAAATTTTAATTTTATTTAAGTTTTTGAGTGTAAGGATTCTTTTTCTTGTAGGTGTTTTACAGCAAGGAGAGAAATATAAATGGAAAAAAATATGTTAGCTATATTATCAAATATAAGTAGTCAACAGTTTGGAATGTGAGTAGGTATATCAATTTTTCTAGCAATGATAGTAGGGATAATTGCTGGATTTCTAATTAGAAAAATGTATTTAAAAATTAAAGAACAACAAAGTTTTACTAATATTTTAAAGAGAGAAAAAGAATCTCAAAAATTAATTCAATCCTCAAGAGCCGATGCAAAAATTGAAATAAGTAAAATGAAAAAAGATTTGTATTTAGAGATTGAATATCGTAAAGAACAAAATTTAGAATATGAGAAACTTTTAAATAAAAGAGAACGCAAATTAAGTGAACGTGAAGAAATAATTGAAACACAAACACAAAATCTTTATCATCAACGTGAAATTGTAAAAAATGTTAAATTAGAATATCATCAAAAAATTGATCAAATTATTATGGAATTAGAAAAAATTTCTGGTATGAGTCGAAATGAAGCAAAAGATGAATTGTTTAGTAAATTAAAAGAAAAATTATCATTAGAATTTAATAAAATTATTAAAAATCATGAATATAATATTAAACTTCAATCTAAAGAGTTAGCCAATAATATTGTTAGTGAAGCAATAGAACGTTATGCAAGTAATTTTATTGTTGATAAGTCAGTATCATATGTTAAGTTACCTAATGAAGAAATGAAAGGCAGAATTATTGGTAAAGAGGGTAGAAATATTAAATCTTTTGAGTTAACAGCGGGTGTAGATATTATCATTGATGATACGCCAGAAACAATTCAAATTTCTTCATTTAATCCGATCAGAAGAGAAATTGCAACTAGAGCTTTAGAAGATTTAGTTAAAGATGGAAGAATTCATCCAATTAGAATTGAAGAAATCTTGAGATTTCATGAGCAGGAATTAAATGAAGGTTTTAAAGTTGATGGTAAAAAAATTATTGATGAGTTAAAATTAACTGGTTTTGAACCAGAGTTAGTATCTTATATTGGAAGATTAAAATATCGTACAAGTTATGGGCAAAATGTTTTATTGCATTCCTTTGAAGTTGCCAAACTTGCAGGAGCAATGGCAGCTGAATTGGGTTTAGATGTTAATATTGCAAAACGTGCTGGTTTATTACATGATATTGGTAAAGCTGCTGATTATGAATTAGAAGGTTCACATGTTTATAATGGTGTGATTTTAGCAAAAAAATATGGTGAAAGTGATATTATTATTAATGCTATTCATTCTCATCATGGTGATGTTGCAAAAGATAATGTTTATTCTTCTTTAGTTTCAGCTGCTGATACATTATCAGCAGCTAGACCTGGTTCAAGAAATAATTCATTAGAAGAATTTATAACTAGAATTAAAGAAATTGAAGATTTGTGTAAATCTGTTAAAGGCGTAGAAAAAGCATATGCTGTTCAGGCAGGAAGACAAATTAGAGTTATTGTTGATCCTAAAGTTATTAATGATTTTGATGCTCATATATTAGCAAGAAACTTAAAACAAAAATTAGAACAAATGATTACAATACCAGGCGATATTCATATTACTGTTATTCGTGAAGTAAGAGCAACAGAATTAATTAATTAATTTTTAGAGAACCCTTAGGTTCTCTTTTTAACTTTATAAAATATATAATTTGTTAATTCAAATATTTATTTTTTTATGTTTAATTTATTTTTTCATTATTATTTTAGTGTTAAAATAATATAGTCTTAAAAATAGAGGAGAATATAAATATGAGTTTTGCTGACATTATGTCAAAAAAAGTACAAAAAACATTAGAAAAAAATTTAAGTAAAAAAACTTTAACCATGGAAAATATGGAAGCAACAATTAAAGAATTCAGATTAATTTTGTTAGAGGCTGACGTTAATTTTAGAGTAGTTAAAACTTTAACTAATGAAATTATTAATAAAGCAAAAGGTGAATTTATTAAAGAAGGCTTAGATCAAAAAGAAATGTTAATTAAAATTATTCATGATGAATTAACAAAGATTATGGGTACTAAGAATGTTGAATTAGATTTATCTACTAATCCCACTGTTATTATGATAGTTGGTTTACAAGGTTCTGGTAAAACAACAACAATATCTAAACTAGCAAAGTTGTTAACAGATAAATATCAAAAAAAATGTTTACTAGTTGCAGGAGATATTTATCGTCCAGCTGCTGTTGAACAATTAAAAGTTTTAGGAAAACAATTGAATATTGAAGTTTTTTCCCAAAAAAATGAAACTCCTACTAATATTGTTAAAAATGCTCAAATATATGCTAATAAAAATAAGTTTGATGTAATATTAATTGATACAGCTGGAAGATTACACATTGATGAAAAATTAATGCAAGAACTAGCAGAAATAAGAAAAATTACTTCACCAAAAGAAGTTTTACTTGTTTGTGATGGTATGGCAGGACAAGATATAATTAATGTTGCTATTGAGTTTAATAATACTATTCCTATTACTGGAAGTATAATCACTAAATTAGATGGTACTGCTAAGGGTGGTTCAGCTCTTTCAATTTCTTATTTAACAAAGATTCCTGTTAAGTTCTTAGGAATGGGTGAAAAGGTAACTGATTTAGAAGTTTTTTATCCAGAAAGAATGGCAGAACGTATTTTAGGAATGGGTGATCTTACTACATTAATGGAGAAGGCCGAAAGTATAGTTTCAACTCGTGATGTTGAAGAAACTATGAATAGAATGATGTTAGGTCAATTTGATTTGAATGACCTTGTTAATCAAATGAAGCAAATTCAAAAAATGGGTAAATTGGGCTCACTTGTAAAAATGATTCCTGGTATGTCTGCTAAAATTAGTGATGCTAAAATTAGTGATGCTGAAACTGATTTAAAAATAGCAGAATATATTATTGCTTCAACAACTGCTCAAGAACGTGAAAAGCCACAAATTTTACGTTATCCAACTAGAAAAGCAAGAGTATTAAAAGGCTCAGGTCGTTCAGAAAAAGAATTAAATAAAGTGCTAAACCAATTTGAAAAAACTAAAAAAGTTATGGATCAAATTGCTGGTCAGATTAAAAAAGGAGAAATGCCAAATATTCCAGGATTAGATAAGTTAATAAAAAGTTAGAAAAATAAAAAAATTTGTTATTTTTTGTTAATTTGTTAAAATTTATTTAACTCAAGAAATGTATAAAACTTTGATTTCTTGAGTTTTTATAGATATTATTTTATTAAAATTTTTTTAAATTTTCTTCTTTGTTTTTAAAAATTTAATTTATTTTTTAAAGTAAAACTAGATTTTAAAAAGAAAATAGTGTTTAAATAGTGGGTTATTTTAAATTAAAAATATAGCAAAAATTTATTTTTTCTTTTTCAGTTGCTTAATAATATTTAGGGAACAAGATAACTTTGAATTGTGTTTAGTAAACAAATTAAATTCAGTTAGGAGACAATGATTATGAAAGATACGTATACATCTGTTCGATTAGCTCAAAAGCCACAAAATTCTTTTGCTTGCTATCGATGTGGTAGAGTAATTTTGATAGCTGATTACTTAGAAGGAATAAATATTCAAGTTAATTGCAGTCGTTGTGGCTTTAAGAAGCGTGTTAATAGTATAAAGATAGAGAAAATAAACAGTAAACCAAATTCAGCGCTAAATTCTAATGAAATTTCAAAAGAAAAGATAAATGAAATTTTTAATTCCTAAAACTATTAAATTTGTAAAATTACAAATTTGGAGAAGTGTTGGTTTAATTGATTTATTAATTATTTTAATGGTAGTTGGATTTGCTTCAATTATTATTTTATTGTTGCAAATTGATATTATTTTTAAAATATTAGCTATTATTTTAGTTGGTTGTGCTACTATTCCGCTTACTTTTTATTGACAGCCAAGAAAAAAAGGATGAGAAATTATTTTATTATGATTTAAATTTCATAGTAAAAATCGTTATTATAAATCTGAAAAAAATTCACAAATATTAGTACCATTTAAAAAAATTATTAGTAAGAATGTGATGCAATTAAATGTGAAAAATACAAATTATACTAGAGCTTTATTATTGGAGGGTTTTAATATTACATTATTATCTAATGAAGAAGCCTCAAATAAAATTAAAGATTTAGCTGCAGCTTTTAAAATTATTAATATTTCTATGTCTTTAATAAAGATTGATATGCCTTTAGATATAACTGCGCAAACTAATTTTTATAAAGAACAACTCGAAAAAATTGATTTAGAAAATATTAGTGAAAAAGCAAAATTAGCAAGAAAATTTCAAATGATATCAGCAATTAATGCTAATAATGAAATTCAAAATCAAAATGAAATGACGCAACCATTTTTTTACTTATTTTTTTATTCATCAAATCAAGAAAAATTAAAAGAAGAACTAAATGCTTTTAAAAATTATATCAGTCGTAGTGGTGTTAAAGCTAGTGATATTAATTGTTTTGAAATGATGGTTGTTTATAGTAAATTAATAAATTCTAATGAAAATGCTTCGTTAGAAGAAATGTTTACTACAAAAAAAGAAGAAACTGTTAAAAGTAAAGATTTAACTAATGATTTAGCGATTAAAGAATTATTAGTTCATAAGAATAATTTAGAATTTGCTAATTGTTTTCAAACTGTTTATAACATATATGATTATCCATTTGAAGTTTCAGCAGTCTGATTAGCAAATTTAGTAAATATTCCGAATACTAGTTTAATCTTTACTTTTAATAGTATCAGTGAAGAAAGTGCTAAAAAACAATTGAATAAAGCTATGCAAAATTTAGCAACTTTAAATTTTATGACAAAATCATTATCAGAACGAAGAGATTATGATTATCATTATCAATCATTAAATGAATTATTAGATCAAATTGCTGGTGGTGGTGAAAAAATATTTAATACTAATATGTATTTATTAATTAATGGTGCTGATCGTAAGCAACTTAAGCAAAATATTAGTACTGCCGAATACGAAATAAAAAACAATAATATGAAGTTTGATAAATTATATTATCGTCAATTAGAAGCTTTTTTATCAGTAATGCCAGATAGTGCTGATTGATTTAAAGAAACAGGTCACGAAATGCCATGTTTAACAATAGGTGCTAGTTTTCCTTTTTTAAATCAAGAATTAAATGATAAACAAGGACTGTTTCTTGGATTTAATGAAAGTGGTAATAAAGTATTTTTTGATCAAAGAACTAAAAGTAGTACTCGTAAAAATCATAATCAATTAATTATTGGTACTAGTGGTTCGGGAAAATCTTATACTTCTAAAAAAGAAGTAAATTATCAAATTATGCTTGGTCATAAAGTAATTGTTATTGATCCTGAACGTGAATATCGCGATTTATGTAATTATCATGATGGAAGTTGAATTGATGTTGGTGACGGTTCTTCTGGTAATATTAATCCATTTCAAATTACATTGGCACTGAGTGATGATAATACTAATGATAATAATACTCGTGATATTTTAGCACCACATATGCAATTCTTAGAACAATTTTTAAACGTTGCTACTGGTGGATTAACGAGAAATGAATCAAGTTTATTAATGATTTATGTAAATTTAATGTATGAAAAATTTGGTATTACTTCTCGAACAAAAATTCATTTATTAAAACCAAATCAATTTCCAATTTTTCAAGATTTATATGATATTATTGAATCTGATATGGTTAAAGAAGAAGAGATTAGAAGTAAAAATGAATTAAAAAATTTACTAATTATATTATCAAGATTTGCAACTGGTGGTACTGATGCTAATTTATGAAATGCTCATACTAATATTAATAGCAGTAGTTTATTACAAGTTTATGATTTATATACTTTAACGCAATCAGGGAATAAACGTTTAGTTAACGCTCAAATGTTTTTAATTTTGAAATATATTGAAAATGAAGTACGAAAAAATAAAAATGATAATGAAATTAATAATAAACAACAATGAATTTCAATTACTATTGATGAAGCCCATTTACTTATTGATAAAGAATTTCCAGCAGCATTATTATTTATGTATCAAATTGTTAAGAGAATTCGTAAGTATACAGGTATGATAAATATTATTACACAAAATATTAACGATTTTCTTGGTTCTGAAGAAATTAAAAAATATACTACTGCTATTATTAACTCAAGTCAATATTTAAAAGTATTAAATTTACAACCTCATGATTTAGCGGCATTAAATGAATTGTATTCTTCATATGGTGGCATTTCTGCTAATGAAACTGATTTTATTGCTCGTGCTAAAGTTGGTGAATGTCTTTTTGCTATTTCTAGTTTATATCGTATGTGTTTAAATATTAATGTTAGTGATGCTGAAACACAAGCAATTAAAAATATAAAAAATAACGAAATTGAAAATTAGTATATTTTTATACATTATCGATTTCATCAATAATTGTTAATTTATTTTAAATTAAATATAAAGATACTTTCATATTAATAAAACTTATAAGTTTTATTAATATGATTTTATTTAAATAAAAAATTTTATAAAACAATAAAAAATAAGTTGATAAAATTGAAAATTTTTATTTACTTTATTTTAAAACCAACTATAATTAAAGTGTATCAACATTATTTATAACATATGAATTTGACTGTAAGTCCTAATTTATCTCTTTAAGGAGTAAAATAGGGCTTATTATATTATTAGATAAATTCATGCTTTATAAACAATTTTGATTAGTAAATAATTTTATTTTTTTTATTATTTAAGGAGGAAAAACTTATGATTTTTAATTATCTATCAGATGGACCTGATATAAATAAAATCATTGATGTAGCAAAACCTTATGTTTCGGCAGTTGCAGGATTGCTAATTGCTGCTTTAATTGCATTTAGTGTTTTTAAAATAATTATATTGGCAAAAGATTTAGCGGCTGCTGGTGATGATCCACAACGTAGAAGTGAGATTAAAAAAGCGTTTATGTATACATTAATTGCACCAATTATTGGCATTACTGCATCAGCAATAATAATTGCTCTTGTGCAAGCTTTTGGTGGTAATCCAAATATTCTTCCTAGCTAACTAAAGAAAGTTATATATTAACTTAATATTAAGTTATGAAGAGAAAAGAGATGAAAATATGGATTGACTAACAGATATTATACTAGGAGCTTTATTATTTATACCTTGACTTATTTTCATTCAAGGACCATTATATTTAATTGATATTTTATTGAGATCACCTAATCATGGTCATGGCGGCATATTTGATTATTTAACAACTGATGCGATAACTAATTTAGTTTTTGGAGATTTTACTAAAGATCCACTTAATAGTAAAAATTTACCAGTATTTTTTTCAGCATTAGCAATTGTTTCAATTGGCGTAATACTTATTATGTTTATTATGCAATTAATTATTATTCAATTTACTGAAACACATACAATTAGAGAAAAATTAGGTAAAGCTATAAAAAATACATTTTTAGCTTTTTTAGTAATTGTTTTCATTCCATTTTTTATGAGTACTATAAATTATTTAATAACAGGATTATTGGCAGTTTTACAAATTACAGCTTTAGGAAAAAATGCTAGTTTAGCTGATTTATTATGAGGTATTGGTGCTCCGGATGCTAATGCTGCTCAGCATGATCCTGGTGTTTATTCAATGCCACCTATTTCTCAATTAAAACATTGAAACTTTATTCTTGAAATTATTGCGGTGTGATTTACTTTATATGTATTATTTGTTGCATCAATGACGTTGGTTGAAAGAATTATTGATTTATTACTTTTATTTTCAATATCACCAATTGTTGCTTCTATGATGCCTGTTGATCAAGGAAAAAGATTGGGTGTTTGAAAAGAAATGGTAATAGGTAAGTTTATTATTGGTCCAGGAACGATGTTACCTATTTATATCTTTCTTCAAATATTACCAAAGGCAATATTAGATATTACTAATAATACTAATTTTAGTTGACTTGAAAAACAAGTTTTATATACGTTATTTTGTACAGCCGGTGCTATTAGTTGTTTAAGAACTCAAAAAATTATTAATCACTTAGTAACACAAAACTTAGGTGTACAAAGTGCTATTGATTCTAATGGAGCAGCTATTGCTGGAAATATTATGGGTAAAGCTCGGACTTTTGCTAGCCTTGCAGCAGGTGGTGCTGGTGCATTAAAACTTGGGAAACAAATTGCATTTGGTGGTGCTAAAGATGGAAGAAATCCTGATGGTAGTCAAAAGAAAGCAAATGGACTATTAAAAAATGGTATCACAGGTTATTTAGGTAAAGGTATTAAAGGAGTTGCTAAAGGAATTGGTAAATTTCAAAATTCTCATGATCAAGGTACTAAATGACAAGATACAAAAAATAATTTAAAAAGCCCTTTTGTTGGATTAAATAATATGGCTAAGGGTGCTTTTGTTGAACCTTTTGTAAATTTAAATAACACTAGAAAGAGTGCAAGAAGAGGAGATCCTGATGAATAAAAAAGTAAAATATTAAAATCTTGGAGAAATAATCATGAAATTTAAAAAAACAAAAAATGAATTTAAAAAGAAAAAAAGTTATCGTTGAAGACGTAATGTAACTATTGGTGTTTTATTATTAATAATATCAGGTATTGCTGGTGTTATTTCCCAATATGGGTAAAATATAAATTATTATAAAATATATAAAAAATAAAGGAACATAAAAATGAAATTTATTCGTCAAAAAAAATGAGTACTACCAGCAGTAATTATAATTGTTATACCCTTTTTAGTATTAATAAATACTTTATTAGTTTATGCTTTAGTCTTTGTTCGTAACATGTTTTCTCATAGTGGAGATAATCAACAACCATTTACACTTAAATTTTTAATACAGGATGTTATTAATTATTGATTAATATTTTTAATTCTATTTTTTATTGAATTTTCAGTTTTATTATCTTACGTTATGATTCATAAATATAAAATTTATCGTGAAACTCATAATAAAAGTCGCTTTTTACGTGATTCAAAAAATAAAGTGTATGGATCTGCTGCTTGATTAACACCCACTGAAATTGCTAATACTTTTCCTTTATCAAAAACTGTTGAAAATGATTATGGTATTGTTGTTCAAACAACAAAGACTAAAATTGGTGGTGTCCAATTTAATATTAAGTCTGATGCTCATAATATTGTAATTGGGGGAACAGGAAGTGGTAAAACTCAAAAATTAGTTATTCCAACTATATATTTAAATGCCCAATCGAAAATTAAACCATCAATGGTTATTACTGACCCAAAAGGAGAATTATTTCAAAATCATTCTAAAATATTAAAAGATAATGGTTACGATGTTTATGTTATTAATTTACGTGATACATCAGTATCTAATTCATGAAATCCTTTTGTTAAAGTATATGATTTTTATGTAGAATCAATGCGTTTAAAAAAAGAAAATAATCCTTTAAATGAATCAATTACTTATGAATCAATGGCATTATCATGAATTAATGATATTGTTGAAGCTTTATTTCCTGAATCAGATCCAAAACAAAAATTTTGAAATCAATCAGCGATGCAAGTTGTCAAATCAATTATGTTATTTATGTTAGAACAACTTGAAGATCAACCTGATGTTCCTTTAAAATACTTTAGTATGTCAAATGCTGCTATTGTTGCTACTAATCGTCAACGATATGTTGAAATTCTAAAAAAAATGCCAACTCATAGTTTAGCTCGTCAAATTGGTTTAGGTGCATTAGAAGGTGCTGAAGAAACTGCGGGATCAATTAGTCAAATGGTTGCTAATGGATTACGTTTATTTACTGATCCAGTGACGCGAAATATTAGTTGTAGTAATGATATAAATTTAGATGAAATTGTAAAAAAACCAAGTGCTGTTTTCTTAGTTGTTCCTGATGAAAGTAATGAACGTAATGCTTTTGTATCAATGTTTATTGCACAGTTATATAAAAATACAATTCGTTATGCAAGTACTTTACCTGATATTAAATTACCACGTCCTTTATACTTTTTATTTGATGAGTTTGGTAATATACCAACGATTGCTAGTATGGCACAAATGATTACTGTTGCACGAAGTCGTAATATTTTTTTCATGATGATTATGCAAGATTTACAACAATTAACACAAAAATATGGTAAAGAAACAGCAGAAACTATTTTTAATAACTGTATTTTGCATACTTTTTTGCAAACTATGGATTTACAAACCGCTAATAAATATTCAGATATGTTCGGTGAAAAAACAATTATTAATTATAGCCATTCTGGTAATAAAGATAAAAAAGCTGATAATATTAATTCATCATTACAAGGTAAAAAATTAATTACAGGTAGTGAGTTAATGAAATTAGATTTTGATACTGCTGTTATTTTTTTAGCAAAACATAATCCAGCAAAAACACGTTTAATTCCGTTTTATGAATGAGGAAGTAAACCGGCAGGACAAGCAACTGTTACAAATGCTTCACGTTTAATTGATTTTAATAAAGATTATTATTTAAGTTATATTGGTTTATTCTATTATATTGAGAAAAGAAAAAATCCACAAGCTGCTGCCAAAAGAGAAAAATCAGAAAAATAAAAAACAAACAATAGTTAAGAAATTGTATATAAAAGAATATTTATTTTAATATATAAATGTATATTATTGATAGATATAGAAAATAACGATATACTTATTTCATGAATAGATCAAAAATATAAGTTTTACTTTTTATAAATTATGCTAAAAAAGGTAAGTACATAATAATATTAAATATTATAAATAAACTTATATGAAAGGATTTTAAATATGAATGTTCCCAATATTATTTCTTTAATAAGATTAATATTAGTCCCAATTATTGTTAGTTTAATGATTATCGGTCCAATAGATAATGATAATTTTTATCATCTTTGAATAACAAGTATTAATATTAATAGTTATAGTTTACCGATTAGTTGGTTAATAGCAGCAATTTTATTTATTATTGCTGCCATTAGTGATTTTATTGATGGATGATGAGCAAGAAAATTTAATCAGGTAACAACTTTTGGTAAATTTTTTGATTCAATTGCAGATAAACTTTTAACTAATGGTGTTTTAATTGTAATGGCATGTGCTACTATAATTCCCGTTTGAATGGTAATTATTTTGGTATTACGTGATTTTATTATTGATGTAGTTCGTCAAATTTTGGCTACTAAAGGTACAGTAATGGCTGCTGATAAATATGGTAGAATAAAGGCAGCATTACAAATGTTAGGAATTACAATTTTATTTTTTATTAATTGACGATTTTTAAATGGTAGTGTTAATGGTCATAGTAATAATGATCAATATGGTTTAATTAATCAATTAGTAATGATACCAATGTACGTTGCTACAGTATTAAGTATTTTTAGTGCTTATAATTATATTAGTTCAAATAGTAAAAAATTGTTTAATATCTAAAAATAAAAGGAGTATTAATATAAATGATAAATAAAGTAATTGTTTTGAATCAGTGAGCAGTAGTTACAGGAGCGTCTAAAGGATTGGGATATTATTACTGTCAAGCATTATTAGCACAAGGTTATCACGTATTAGGGGTATCACGTGATAGTAAAAAAATATTAGAATTAGCAGATAAGTATCCACACTTACAAGTTAAAAATTATGATTTAGATTTATCTGATTTAAAAAATATTTATAAATTATTTGAGTTATCAAAAGAATTAAATGTAACAGTAGTTATTAATAATGCTGGTTATGGTGTTTGAGGAACATTTGCAGATAGTATGTTAGAACAAGAATTAAATATGATTAATTTAAATATTTCTTGTTTACATATTTTAACAAAGTTATTTGTTCAACGTTTTAGTAAAAATAATTATGGTCGTGTTATTAATATTGGAAGTATGGCAGCTTTTAGTCCAGGTCCTGTTTTTGCTAGTTATTATGCTTCTAAATCATATGTTTGAAGTTTAGGTGTTGCAGTTAATTATGAATTAAAAAGAGCAAAAAGTAAAGTAAGAGTAATTACAATTTGTCCAGGTCCATTAAAAACTGAATTTTGAAATCGTAGTAGTAATGGTAAAGGAAATAAAGAACATTATAGTTCATTATTACCAGTTTTAGATACTGAAACTTATGCTAAAAAGTCTTTACAAACAGCCTTAAAAACAAAAAGAAAAAGTTTTATTATTACAGGAATTTCTAATAAAATTACAAGAACTATTATTAGAATATTACCTTTAAAAACAGTACTTAAGTTAGTATATAATTATCAAAAAAATCGCTAATAATGAATTTCATTTTTTATTTTAA
>NZ_JALMUW010000028.1:0-13773 GCF_023846195.1 Spiroplasma endosymbiont of Lariophagus distinguendus | reverse complement strand
AATATTAATTTAAATAATTAATATTTTTTATTTTCTTAATATTTATCACAAAAAGTATAAAGTAATGATAAGATTGCAGCGCCAATTAGAACATCATTTTGATTATGATTTGCTACTTGCGTAGTAAAACTAGGTAATAAACAAATATTATTAAAAAAATATTGATCAATAATTCTTCCAATATTATTATTTGTTAATGAAAATTGTTCTTTTAATATTTTACAATAATCATTATTATTTTTAATTAGTATTGAAGTTTTTTTAGTAGCACCAACATCAAGATGTAAACCTTTTTTATATAAAGGTAAATTTAAAACTTGATCATTATTTCAAATGTCATATAAATCAAAAATTTTATGTTTTTGAAAAAAATAACTAACTTTATTTTTGAATTTACTTTCATCATTATGATAACTCAAATAGTTTTTTAGCATTAATATCTCAGTTCTAGCACCAAGTAAAATCAAAGATTTAATGTTATGTTTTAATAACTTATTAGTTAAAAATTTAAAAAACTGTTGCTGATGTTTAACAAGCTTTAAATCTTCATTTAAAATATTTGGTTGTGGAATAACAGTTTTAACGAACAAATGTAACTTTTTATTTTGTAAATTACTAACGCTTAAATCTTCTTTTTTATTAATAATTAATAATGCAATTGAAAAAATTTTTTCAAAATCATGAGCATAAGAATTGTTCTTTTTTTTATGTAATAAATTACGAAAAGTCTCAAAATCAAAAATAAGAATTGGATATTCAATCTTATCTAAAAATTTACCAATAACATTAATATTTAATTCAATATCTAAGTTATTTATTTTTAATTTTTCCATTGTAATACCTTTTCTAATACATTTATTTGATAAGCGTACTGATTTCACTAACTTCGTTTTTAATAATTTTAGTTTTTGATGGATAACCATAACCAGCAGACACTAAAATTGTAACATGATACTTATTAGGTTCAATAATCTTATTTGATTCTAAGTAAGTTAATAATTGTTGTTCATTAAAACCACCTAATACAACATTATCAATTTCATGAGCAGTTAATAATAATAAAAGATTTTGTAATAAAATAAAAGTTTGACATTGTGCCCAATGATTTATTTGTGTTTTTTTGTCATGATCAAAGAAATTATTAAATGTTGATTTATAAATTTCGTATTGTGGTTTTGTTAAATTACGTCTTTTCATAACAGTATCAACAAATCATTGATTACTAGTATTGAAATTTTCACCACTATAACTTAATAAAATAAATAAATGTGAACAAGTACTAACTTGTTGTTGATTATTTATGATTGGTTGCAATTGTGCTTTAATTTTAGAATTACTAATAACTAAAATTTTTCATGGTTCTAAACCATATGAAGATGGGGTATGACGCACATAGTTAAGAATATCGTTAATTTTACTATCACTAATAATTTTACTAGGATCATAATTACGAATTGATTTACGATTTAAAATTAGACTTTCCAGCTCTTTAACATAAGGCATTGATTTGTCATCTCTTTTCTATAAATTAATTTTACTACTAAAATATTTTTAATTAAAAATCTTTATTCTCAAAAGAGAATAAAGATTTTTAATTAAATGTGATTATTTAATAACTTCAGTAACTTGTCCAGCACCAACAGTTCTTCCACCTTCACGGATTGAGAATTGAGTACCTTTCTCAAGGGCAACTGGGTGAATTAATTCAACAGTAATAGTAACGTTATCACCTGGCATAATTAATTCCGATTTTTCACCTTTATTAATAAAGTCTCCCATACTTCCTGTAACATCAGTTGTACGGAAATAAAATTGTGGTCGATATCCTGGATTAAATGAAGTATGACGTCCACCTTCTTCTTTAGTTAGAATATAAACTTCACCTTTAAATTTAGTATGTGGAGTAACTGATCCTGGTTTAGCAATAACTTGTCCACGTTGAATATCTTCACGTTTAACTCCACGTAATAATACTCCAACGTTATCACCAGCTTGTGCTTCATCTAATAATTTTCTGAACATTTCAATACCAGTAACAACAACTTTTTTAAGACCTTTGTTAATACCAATAATATCAATTTCATCATTAACTTTTAAAGTTCCACGTTCAATTCTTCCAGTAGCTACTGTTCCACGTCCAGTAATAGTGAAAACATCTTCAATAGCTAATAATACTGGTTTATCAACTTCTCTTTTTGGTGTTGGAATTCATTCATCCATTGCTGTTAATAATTCTTTAATTTTTTCTTCTCATTCTTTTTTACCATCTAATGCTCCTCTTGCAGAACCACGAATAATTGGTGTATCATCACCTTCAAATTCATACTTAGTTAGTAATTCACGAATTTCCATTTCAACAAGTTCTAATACGTCATCGTCTACACTTTCCATATCACACTTATTTAAGAATACAACAATTTTTTTAACTCCAACTTGACGTGCCAATAGAATGTGTTCACGTGTTTGTGGCATTGGACCATCAGTTGCAGAAACAACTAACACTGAACCATCCATTTGAGCTGCACCTGTAATCATATTTTTAATGTAGTCAGCGTGACCTGGACAGTCAACGTGTGCATAGTGACGAGTTGGTGTTTCATATTCAACGTGAGCTGTATTAATAGTAATACCACGTGCTTTTTCTTCTGGAGCAGCATCGATAGAGGCATAGTCCTTAAACATACCTTTATATCCATCTGCTTCATGTTTTGAACAATAACTAGTAATTGCAGCAGTTAATGTTGTTTTTCCATGGTCAACGTGACCAATTGTTCCAACATTAACGTGCGGTTTTGTACGTTCAAATTTTTGTTTTGGGCCTGTTGATACAGGCTTTGATTTTTTTACTTCTTTTTCTGCCATTTTTGTTTCCTCCTTGGAAATAATTAATACTTATTTTTATTTAATTAAATTAAACACTAAGATAATTTTAAAGTAAAGTTATTATACTTTCAATTAAATTATTTTATTTTTTAGTAACTCTTCCTTTTTGATATTTACCAGCAACTGCTTCAGCAACTGATTTTGGTGCTTCTTCATAGTGTGAAAAAGACATTGTATATGTTCCACGTCCTTGGGTCATTGAACGTAATTCAGTAGCATAACCAAACATTTCAGATAAAGGCACTTTAGCTTTAACAACTTTACTGTTACCACGCATTTCATCTGCTTCAATAGTACCTCTTTTACCAGAAATTTTACCAACAATAGAACCATAATATTCATCTGGAATAATAACTTCAACATTCATAATTGGTTCTAATAATACTGGTTTTAATAAATCTTTATTATCTTGTAAAGACTTAGAAGCTGCAATATTAAAGGCACGTTCTGAAGAGTCAACAGGGTGGAATGAACCATCATATAATGTTGCTTTAACGTCAATAACTGGATATCCAGCAATTAAACCATTAGCTAATGATTCAATTAATCCTTCTTGTACTGGTTTAATGTATTCACGTGGCACTTTACCACCAACAATTTTATCAACAAACTCAAATCCTTTATCTGGATTTGGTTCAAATTTAATAATAACATGTCCATATTGGCCGCGACCACCTGATTGATGAATATATTTACCCTCAGCGCGCTCACAAACTGCTTTAATTGTTTCACGATAAGCAACTTGTGGATTTCCAATGTTAGTTGCTACTTTAAATTCACGTTTTAAACGATCAGTTAAGATGTCTAAATGCAGTTCTCCCATTCCTGAAATAATTGTCTGTCCTGTTTCTTTGTCTGATGAAACACGGAATGTTGGATCTTCTTCTGCAAGTTTTTGTAAACCTAAACTCATTTTTTCTTGATCAGCTTTTGTTTTAGGTTCAAGCGCTAATGAAATAACTGGTTCTGGAAACACCATTTTTTCTAAAATAACTTCATGTTTTTCATCACATAATGTATCACCAGTAGTTGTATCTTTTAAGCCAACAATAGCAGCAATGTCACCAGCATAAACCTTTTTAATTTCGGCACGACTATTGGCATGCATTTGTAAAATTCGACCAACACGCTCTTTTTTTTCTTTAGTTGAGTTTAATACATAACTACCAGATTCTAATGTTCCCGAATATACTCTAAAAAAAGTTAATCTTCCAACAAAAGGGTCAGTCATGATTTTAAATGCCAACGCTGAGAAAGATTCTTCATCACTAGAATGACGTTCTACTTCTTTTGATGAAACAGGTAATATTCCTTTAATTGCAGGTACATCTAATGGTGAAGGCAAGTAATCAATAACTGCATCTAACATTAATTTAACACCTTTATTTTTAAAGGCACTACCACATAATACTGGGAAAAACTCAGCAGCAATTGTTGCTTTACGAATTACTGTCTTAATTTCAGCAACCGTTACTTCTCCTTCAGCATATTTCATAAAGAAATCATCATCAAAGTGAGAAAGTGCTTCTAATAATTCCTCACGTCTACTTGCAATAACATCTTTAAGTTCTTCAGGAATTGCAATTTCTTTATAATCCTCATTTGGTTTACCATCAAAATGGTATGCTTTCATCTCAATTATATCAATAATTCCATCAAAAGCATCTTCTGCACCAATTGGTCATTGAATTGCATGAGCATTAGCACCAAGACGATCTTTTAATGTTTGAATTGAATGAGCAAAGTCAGCCCCAATTTTATCCATTTTATTTGCAAAAACAATTCTTGGTACATTATACCTAGTTGCTTGATTTCAAACAGTTTCAGTTTGTGGTTCAACTCCAGTTTGCGCGTCTAATACAGCAACTGCTCCGTCTAAAACTCTTAATGAGCGTTCAACTTCAACAGTAAAATCAACGTGACCCGGAGTATCAATAATATTTATTCGATTATTTCTTCAAACAGCAGTTGTTGCAGCTGAAGTAATAGTAATACCACGTTCTTGTTCTTGTTCCATTCAGTCCATAGTTGCGGCACCTTCATGTACCTCACCAATTTTATGAATTTTACCAGTATGGTATAAAACTCTTTCTGTTGTTGTAGTTTTACCAGCATCAATATGAGCCATAATTCCAATATTTCTAGTATTTGCTAGTGAATATTCTCGACCTGATTTTTCTGCCATTTTCTCTCTCCTTTATTATCATTTATAGTGAGCAAAGGCTTTATTAGCTTCAGCCATACGATGAATTTCATCACGTTTTTTAATTGATGAACCATTACCAGTAGCAGCATCCATAATCTCAGCTGCAAGTTTATCTTGCATACTATTACCATATCTTGCTTGTGAATAAGAAACTAATCAACGAATTGCTAAAGTTATCTTACGAGTAGCACTAACTTCAATAGGAACTTGATAGTTTGCGCCACCAATTCTTCGAGTTTTAATTTCTAATTGTGGTGTAATATTAGCAATTGCCTTTTCAAATACTTCTAATGGTACTTGTTGGGTTTTTTCTCCAACAATTTTAAAAGAATTATAAACAATTTTTTGAGCTACACTTTTTTTACCATCAATCATAATGGCGTTAATTAATTGAGTAACAATTTTTGAATCATAAATTGGATCAGCAACTAATTCTCTTTTAATAGCTTGATTTTTACGCATTTAGTTTTACCTCCTTATTTCTTATCTTTTGGTTTTTTAGTTCCGTATTTAGAACGACCTTGATTACGATTTACTACTCCGGCAGTATCAGAATACCCACGAATAACATGGTATCTAACTCCAGGTAAGTCTTTAACTCTCCCACCACGGATTCCAACAATAGCATGTTCTTGCAAATTATGACCTTCTCCAGAAATATAAGCAGTAACTTCCATACCGTTAGTTAAACGAGCACGAACAATTTTTCTTAAAGCTGAGTTAGGTTTTTTTGGTGTTCTTGTAGTAACTACAAGCGCTACACCTTTTTTTTGCGGACTGCTAATTGAAGAAGTTGTTTTTGTTAATGAATTATATGAAACATTTAACGCTGGTGATTTAGATTTGTATTTTTTATCTGTACGTCCTTTACGTAATAGTTGGTTCATTGTTGGCATTAATCGTTAGCCTCCTTTATGATTTTAAAGAATTAATTATATACACAATTCCTAGTGTATCAAAATTTAGTCCAATAAGTATAATACCAGTTTTTAATAGTAATAGTCAAATAAATTTTGAAAAATAATTAGAAAAGGCTTTTCTCCCTTTATGTACTATTTTTAAATTTTATCACATAAATGCTGAGAAAAGCCTATCTACGGACTTCTCCCCACATTTTTAAATCAAACATAGCATTACAATTTCAAAACTAGGTATCTTATTGAATTTATATGCAGCTTCTTTTGCATATAAATGAACATGATGTTTTGCAACTTTGATATGTGTTTAAATGTTCTTCTTATATGTTTTCAAACTGATTCAATTTGGTTGGTATTTACACCAGTTTTGAAACATAGATATCTTGATGATTGACTGTTTCATGTTAGTGAAAACCGATTTAAAATCGCAATATCCTTTTTCAAAAATCAGTATGTACATGACACTTTGAAGAAATGTGGTTTCTTGCAAACTGCAAAGATTTTTACTTTTTGCATTTTCAATACTTTCAAATTAATTTATTGGTTGTTTTTCATAAATACCAACAATCAGGTTTTATTCACAGGATCTTCCTTGTTTTTTAAAACCCATATGTGAATACATTTTTTTTTTTTTTCATCATTTGGATATCCCTCAACAATAAATTGTGATTCTTGTTTGGAATACAAGTTCTGATTTATGACCCATTCTTCAAGCAGTTTTCAAGTTACCCCCAATTCTTTTGCAACATCCAGTTATGGAATTCCATGTTTGTGTTTATTCATCTAAAGATGAGATAAAACCAAGATTTCAAAATTATTGTGACTTATAAAAAATGGTCCGCCATGAAAGAATACTAAATGTTTGATGACATTCAAACATCTTATTCTTCTTAAATCAGAAGTATTCAAATTTGTTCAATAACACCTGATACATTTATTTTCCTTCAAACTTACTATATATTTCAAACAATCTTGTTCTGTTTGAAAAGTATTGTTGAACTCATTCAATTTCATTGTTTCCTCCACAAGTACATGTGGGGAGAAGTCCGTTAGAAAAAAATGACACAATTTAAATTATGTCATTTTAATTATAATAAAATATTATATTTCTTATTCGTGTACTGTTACACCAGTTAATTTAACAGCAACTGCAACATCTTTTGATTGCCCAAGCGTAACTTTAATATTAACTGTATTATCTCCTACAGTTAAATCTGTATCTCCTTTATCAAAAGTAAATGTTGCTTCACCAGCTTTATCTTCATCAGTAGCTTTTTAATTGCTGCTGTAATAATATCTTTAGCATCATTTTGTTTTTTTGTGAATCATTTAATGATTTACCATCAACACTTTTTTCTAAAGCTGCTTTAATATCATTTGTAACTTCAACATCTGTCTTTTTATGTACTGTTACACCAGTTAATTTAACAGCAACTTCAACATCTTTTGATTGCTTGTAACTTTAATATTAACTGTATTATCTCTACAGTTAAATCTGTATCTCCTTTATCAAAAGTAAATGTTGCTTCACCAGCTTTATCTTCATCAGTAACTTTTTTAATTGCTGCTGTAATAATATCTTTAGCATCATTTTGTTTTTGTGAATCATTTAATGATTTACCATCAACACTTTTTTCTAAAGCTGCTTTAATATCATTTGTAACTTCAACATCTGTCTTTTTATGTGCTGTTACCAGTTAATTTCAACAACTGCAACATCTTTTGATTGCCCAAGCGTAACTTTAATATTAACTGTATTATCTCCACAGTTAAATCTGTATCTCCTTTATCAAAAGTAATTTGCTTCACAGCTTTTATCTTCATCAGTAACTTTTTTAATTGCTGCTGTAATAATATCTTTAGCATCATTTTGTTTTTTGTGAATCATTTAATGATTTTACCATCAACACTTTTCTAAAGCTGCTTTAATATCATTTGTAACTTCAACATCTGTCTTTTTATGTGCTGTTACACCAGTTAATTTAACAGCAACTGCAACATCTTTTGATTGCCCAAGCGTAACTTTAATATTAACTGTATTATCTCCTACAGTTAAATCTGTATCTCCTTTATCAAAAGTAAATGTTGCTTCACCAGCTTTATCTTCATCAGTAACTTTTTTAATTGCTGCTGTAATAATATCTTTAGCATCATTTTGTTTTTGTGAATCATTTAATGATTTACCATCAACACTTTTTTCTAAAGCTGCTTTAATATCATTTGTAACTTCAACATCTGTCTTTTTATGTGCTAATGTAAATGTAATAGTTATTGAATCACCATTATAAATTTTACCATCAGGACTAACTACTGCACTAGTAATTGGATTTCCATCTTTTTCAGGAGTATTAACTTTAACTGTAATACCATTTAAATCAATATTTTTATTTTCTGGAACTGCTTTAATAGCTTCTTTAAGTTCTTTCTCAGTTGGTTTAGTAATATCAGCAACTGGAATTGGACCTAATTCTTTCTTTTTTAATACTGTATCTAAATTAACTGCAGTTTGATGACCACAAGCTACAACTGAAGTAGTAGCTACTGTTGTTAGGGTTAATGCACCCATAAGTCTTAATAAATTTTTCATTTGCATATCTTAGTACCTCCGAAATAGTTATTTACTTATTTTTTGAATTTTAACATACAAGAAAATTAATGTAAAGATTTTTTGCTTTGCACATGTTAATTAACATATAAATTTATATATTCAAATCTTATTTTTTTACTAGTCTTTGATTTTCATTAAATAAGGTTTTTTTAAAAAATGTTATATAATAATAAGTATCATTTAAGGCATGTTTTTATAGCATACTTATGGTAATTGGTGAAGAAAGGGTTGAAAATTTTATGCAAAAAAGTCAGATAGCACGAGCTGTACAAAAAAAATTAGAATTATCAGAAAAAGAATACAAAGAAGTGTTAGAATTTATCTTAGATAAAATTGCTACTGCTTTAATTAAAGGAGAAAAAGTAACACTACGTAACTTTGGAACTTTTACTATTAAATACCGCAAAGCTCGACCGGGAGTAAATCCACAAAATTCAGAACCGATGGCTATTCCTAGAAAGCGAGTAGTTAAATTTAATTCTTGTAAAGCATTAAAAAAGAGAGTTAATGAAGGTAAATAAATATTTTATTTTAGGAATGACTTCAATCAAATATAGATTGTATATTCATTCCTTTTAATTTGTAAAATTAGCAACCTTTTTTAATCTTAAATAATTAAAAAAATACTCTGTTTTAAATGAGTATTTTTTATCGGACTTCTCCCCACATGTACTTGTGGAGGAAACAATGAAATTGAATGAGTTCAACAATACTTTTCAAACAGAACAAGATTGTTTGAAATATATAGTAAGTTTGAAGGAAAATAAATGTATCAGGTGTTATTGAACAAATTTGAATACTTCTGATTTAAGAAGAATAAGATGTTTGAAATGTCATCAAACATTTAGTATTCTTCATGGCACCATTTTTTACAAGTCACAAATACCTTTGAAATCTTGGTTTTATCTCATCTTTAGATGAATAAACACCAAACATGGAATTCCATCAACTGATGTTGCAAAAGAATTGGGGGTAACTTTGAAAACTGCTTGAAGAATGGGTCATAAAATCAGAACTTGTATTGCCAAACAAGAATCACAATTTATTGTTGAGGGCATAGGGCACTTAGCCCTTTTTACTAGACCATTAATTTAAAAAACCTGAATGTATTCGAAAAACAATTGTGTTATATAATTAACACTAATTTTGACATGAAAGGATTTTTATTAATGGATAAAATTAAACAAATAGAATTATTTATTAGAAAATTAAATATTAATCAAAAAATTAAAATTATTGATCATTGCAAGAATCAATATTCGATTAGACATCTTTCTCAATATCTTCAATTAAACAGATCAACATATTACTTTTTAAAAAACAAACAAAAACCTATTAAAAAAGAAATAAATCACCTTGATCATTGTAACCATAAATATCAAAAATTATGCAAATTTTTAATTGAATTTCATTCTACAAGAAAAGGTAGAATTTATGGATATTTACGAATTTTTTCAGCATTTAAAGAATGATTAAAACAAGAAAAAAACATTCACTTAAATATAGAATTATCAACAAAACAAATGCGAAAAATTATGAAAGATCACAACATCCAAGGTTTAAAACAAACTAAAAATAATAATAGTAAAAATAAAAAGACTGCACATAAATGAATACCTACAATGGATAAAGTCAACAAAAATTATAAAATCACAACTTCTTCTAATCAAATTTGATCAATGGATACTAAACAAATCAATACTAAAGAAGGCTGATTATACCTTTTGGTAATTATTGATTTTTATTCAAATAATGTTGTTAGTTATAATACTGCTTCTAATAAATCATATAAAGATTTAATAAAACCTGCTCTTGAAAAAATAACACAACAATTTTCTTTAAAACAAATCAAAAGCGTTATTTTACATTCAGATAATGCTGCTGAATTTTATTGCCAAGACATATCCAACTGAACTATTGACAAACAAATAATCTTAAGCAAAAAGCAACCTTATGATATTGGCGGTAATGTTCTATCAGAAAACTGATTCTCACATTTATCTCAAGAATGATTACCCAAAGGTTCAAACCAATATTTAACAATCAATGAAGCTATAAATGATGTAAATCAATATGTTATGTTTTATAATTATGAAAGAATACATTCTAAATTTCTAAAACCACCAATTTTACAAATTAAAATTTAGAAAAAAAGTATGAAAGTGGTCCAGTAATTAGGGCCAACCACCATAGTGCAAATGGATGAAATGTATCTTTCACATATGGGTTTTAAAAAACAAGGAAGATCCTTGGTGAATAAAACCTTGATTGTTGGTATTTATGAAAAAACAACCAATAAATTAATTGTGAAAGTATTGAAAAATGCAAAAAGTAAAAATCTTTTGCAGTTTGCAAGAAACCACATTTCTTCAAAGTGTCATGTACATACTGATTTTTGAAAAGGATATTGCGATTTTAAATCGGTTTTCACTAAGCATGAAACAGTCAATCATCAAGATAGCTATGTTTCAAAAACTGGTGTAAATACCAACCAAATTGAATCAGTTTGAAAACATATAAGAAGAACATTTAAAACACATATCAAAGTTGCAAAACATCATGTTCATTTATATGCAAAAGAAGCTGCATATAAATTCAATAAGATACCTAGTTTTGAAATTGTAATGCTATGTTTGATTTAAAAATGTGGGGAGAAGTCCGTAGATAGGCTTTTCTCAGCATTTATGTGATAAAATTTAAAAATAGTACATAAAGGGAGAAAAGCCTTTTTTATTTTCTTCATATATTAATATTAAGATATATTTTTATAAACTACTTAATCTATTATATTTTTATTAAGTACTTTTTTTTCTGATAAATTAGATATTTGCATTTTTTTATCTTTAGTTGTATGAATAAATGGTTTAGATTTTAAAAATGTATAAATTAATAATGGTAATAATATAAAAGCAGCAAATAAATCAATAAAGCCAAGAAATAAATAAAAATAAAAACCATTATGAGAAACATGTGCAACATAATATCCTAAACTTAAACAAACAATTGGCATTATAATTGTTCGTTGTAAACTAGCAAATAATGACAATTTACCACGATTAATTGATTGATAGAAAATAACAGCAACATAATGTAGTGTAGCTAATGGATAAAAAGCAAACTGCATAATAATATAAACTTTAAAGAATCTTGCCATTTCTAAATCTACGCCAAAGAAATGCATCATATATTGTCCTGCTATTACTACTAATAATACTGAACCAATTAGCAACAATAAAAGTAATAAAGTTAAACGTCACATCAATTGTCAAACACGACTAAAGTCCTTTGAACCATAAACATAACCAATTAATGCTCTTGCTCCCTGCGTAATTCCAATAATAGGTGCATTAATTAAAATTAACCAAGGCATAATACCGCCATATAATTGAACAAAAACCGGAATACCAGTACTTCCTCCACCATGATAGTCTGGAGGTGGCAATGTATTTAAAATTTTAGTAGTAACCATTGCCAAAATACTTTGGGCAATATTTTGTAATAAAGAAGTTGCACCAATTAATAAAATGCCCGTTACTATTACTCATTTAAGTTTTAAGTGTGCTACTTTAAATCTTAAATTATCGGCACTATATCAAATAATACCTATTGAAAATAAATTAATGCTTGCTCAAGCAATAATAGTTGCATATGCAGTGCCTTCCATTCCTAATTTACCAGGAATAACAAAAATAAAATCTAAAGATATATTTACTAAACAAGCTGCAACATTAATTAAAATTGTTCATAACATCATTCCTTCACTACGTAACAATGAAACTAAAAAATAAGCAAAAAAAAGTAATGGTGTAGCAAGAATTAAAATTTGTGAAAATCTAACTGCTTCTTTAATTATTATTTCCCTAATTACTGGATTACTTCCAGCATCACTTCCAGCTTGAAATTCAATAATACTCTGACAACTAAAATACATAATGATCATAAGAACAATAGAAACTAAAAAAGATAATAGAAACCCATTTCCTAAATATTCTGACATTTGTTCTCGTTTATTTTGACCATATGCAATTGAAAACTTAATACCTGTTCCAGTTGCAACCATTAAAGCAAAGGAAACCATCATTGAAGAAGGAACAGCAGCATAAGTAGTAGCAATATTAATAATTTTTAATGCTTGTTCAGCAGTTATCATTATTCCTGAATTTTGATAATTATTATAACGATCAATAATACTTTGTCCACCTCATTGTGTAGCAATTCATTTATCAAAAATTTGATAAGTAGAAAAAATAATTACAGCAATTAAAGGTGGTGTGACCATAATAAAGATTGCTTTTCATGGATTTGCCGTGCTAAAAATAGCTTGTCTTTTCAACTTGTTTATTGAATTTCTTTCTGTTCTTTTATTGAAAGTAACTTTAGCAAGATTTTCTTTTTCCATAATATTATCCTTTCTAACAAAATTAATCTAATTAATATTATATTTTATAAAAGCTCATAACTAAAATATCTATTGCTGTCACAAATAAAAAACATGTTTAGTATTTTAAAAAATGTTAGAAGAAAAAAATTAAAATATAAATTTTTATAAAAAATATAATTACATTATAACCTAATAATAAATAAATATTTAAAATAATCTCTTTAATTTATTTTTATTTAAAAACTATCATTACTTCCAATTGAAAAAACAATTGGTATTTTATTAGTTTTTCACTTAGTTCCTGTATGAAAATCAGGAGTAATAATAACATAAACCATACCAACTTGTTGATAATAGTTATTAATTACATGTTTAGCAAATTTATCACTAAAATATTGAATTGTGAAATTACCAGTTAAAGGATCACTCTTTAATTGATTAGAAGTATTAATAACATTCTTATTAATTTGTTGATATGTTAAATTAGGATTAACAATAATTGGATCCATTCCTGATAAATCCTTAATTGTATTTAAATCAGAACGCTTATCTGTTAAAGTTACTTTTAAAATGGCTGTTGTTTCTGTTCAATAAGGATCATTAACATCTGCTGTAATTTTAACTCAAATATCACCAGCAACCTGTTCTTCATTATCTGCTGCCACTTTTCCTTCTTCATCACTAAAATAATTAACAGTAAAACCAGCCGCTAACTTATTATTCGCAAATTGCTTAGCACTATTAAAAACAGTTGAATCAATTTCTTGATATTTTTTAG
>NZ_JALMUW010000027.1:0-14219 GCF_023846195.1 Spiroplasma endosymbiont of Lariophagus distinguendus | reverse complement strand
AGAATATAAATTAAAAAAGATTGCAATTGCAATCTTTTAAAATATATTTAAGCTTGTGGAGTTCCAAAATCTAGAGTATTTGTAACTTTTACTTCTCCAAATTTTACGGTTAAGTATACTTTTTGATCTGTATACTTAGGTACCACTGTTTGACCTTGATCATCAGAAGTTCAAACTAATGATACTTTATCTTTGCTAAATAAATTAACTAAAGAATTATATAGATTTTTTTCTTTAGAATTAGCAGCTTTTCAAGGTAAAGACTTAAGTACATCTTTGCCTTGTTCAAATCCGTTAGCTTTAGTTAAATCCAATTTTGCTAATTCTACAAGCGTATATACTGCAGCAGGAACACCTAATGCATCTTTCTTAAGAGTATTAATAGTATATTTTTTTACAGATTTGGCATCATCTCCAGTTGCCTTATCCATAATATTAATTTGACAAGTACCAGCTTCAACTTTAAAATCAGTTGTACCAGCAGCTTCAATTTTACCTGCTTCAGTACTTTCAACTTTTGCAGATAAAGCAGTAATCTTTTTAACATCATCAGCTGAATAAAACTTCTTGCTATCAGGTGTAAATCCTAAATCCTTTAAAAAGGCTGCAGCATCATCACTTACTGCTTGAAATTTATCAGAATCAGCACCAGTACCTGCTTTTAATAATTTTTCGTTAAATTTAGTTGCTGTAATTTTTGTATTATCAGCAGCAGGAACAGAAATTGAATAACTTTCTTTACCAGCAGTATCATCCTTTTTTAATTCTTGATTAATTAAACTTGTATTTTCATTACTATATCATCCTAGTAATGTTGCATATTTGCCATTCAATGCTGGCGCTTTTGTTTGAGTTCTACATGCAACAACCGAACTTGCTGCAACTGTTGTTAAAGCAGCAGCACCCATTAGTCGTAGTAATGTTTTCATGTTTCTCATATTGTTTTTCCCCCTTAGATAATTTTTCTGAAAAATATAAACTATTTTCTGCCCTTAATTATACATTCTTTTTTATTTGGTGCTCTTTTTATAATATTTTTCATTATTAAGTGTTATTTTGATTTTTTTAAGAAAATAATTTCAAAAATGTTAGGATTAAATTGTTCATTAACTGAACATTCTTATTATTTTTTATATATACTCTACAGTACTTCCAAGATTATTGAGTAATATAATGTAAAAAGACCTGAAAATTTTTCAGGTTTTTTTATATTTAAAAATTAAGATAAAAAAACCTAATATTTTAACGCTATTCATAATGAACTTAAAGTATTCATCTATACAAATCAATCTTCAGTTAGTTAACCTCTGTTAATTGATATTTTTTTTACTTTGAAAATATGTTAACATTATTAATGTTAAGATAGTTTTTAATATAAAAGATAAGGAAAAAATAATAAAATGAATGAAAAATATAATGAATTTAAATCATTAATTAATTTTATAAAATTAATTGAAAAAGTTCTTGAACCCAAAGTTAAAAAATATATTTTGCATTATGAAGATATTAGAACCTGTTTGGAATCTTTTATAAAATAACGTAAAATGACTATATATTTTAAGATAAGGGGTATATATGCATAAAAATTATCCAAGTCATGTTACTAAAGAACAATTTGAGAACATAAGATCAATTTTAGAAAATAGCAAAAAGAAAACAAAACCAAAATTTAGATTTATATGAAGTATTTTGTGCAGTTTTATATGTATTAAAAGTGGATGTCAATGAAGAATATTGCAAAAAATTTTCCAAAATGACAAACTGTATATTATTATTTTCAAATTTGAAGTAAAAATAGTGATAAAGAACCTAGCACTTGACAAGTGTTTTAAAAAAATTAGTTGGAAAAGTTCGTATCAATAATGGTGAAAAGAACAAACTAGTTTTGTATAATTGATTCACAAGTGTTAAGAACACAGATACCTGCTAAAAATAAGGTTATGATGCTGGTAAAAATTTCAGGAATAAAGCGTCATATTGCTGTTGATTCTCAAGGCTTACCACATGCAATTTACATAACCACAGCAGAAAAAAACAGATCGTAACAGTGCTATAATAATGATTGAAAATGAAAAGAAAATTTATCTAAAGTTCAAAAAATACTAGTAGATGCTGGTTATACTGGTGAAAAAATTTGCTTTTAAAATCAAAACAATCATAAATACAAATGTTGAAGTTATCAAACGTAATGAATTACATTCTTTTGTATTATTGCCAAAAAGATGAGTTGTAGAACGAAGTTTTGCATGATTAGAAAAATGCAGAAGATTATGAAAAAATTGTGAAAGAAAATTAAATACTAGCTTACAAATGGTTGTTCTTTCCTTTATTTCAATTTTATTAAAAAGATCCTAAACAGGTTCTTACAATCCATTCATCATGTTTATGGATATTAAAGAATTTAATAAAAACATTACGGACTTCTCCCCACATGTACTTGTGGAAGAAGTCGAAATAAATGTTCAAAAATATTAGTTTTGATGAAGAGGTTTAAAACTGATATTGAATCAATTGATAATGTATTTTATATATTAAATATTATAAGAAAAGATTTAAAGATGATCAAAGTTTTTTCAACATTTTTACATGGAAATGAAAGTATATATTCAACTAATTATATTTGAGAAATTTTAATTAAGCAAAATCCTAAAAAAATGAAAGAAATTTTAAATAAAATAATATTATTACAAAAATTTTTAATATTATTTGTTCTTTGTACAATATTTCATATTTTTTTAAGTCCTCTTGGAACTAATCAATGAAACCTTGAGAAAGACCTATTTTATGATATATAAAAGACTCAATAAATTCTATTTTTTCACATGAGGAAAAGAAAAATATTAGAACCTGTTTAGGATCTTTTTAATAAAATTGAAATAAAGGAAAGAACAACCATTTGTAAGCTAGTATTTAATTTTCTTTCACAATTTTTTCATAATCTTCTGCATTTTTCTAATCATGCAAAACTTCGTTCTACAACTCATCTTTTTGGCAATAATACAAAAGAATGTAATTCATTACGTTTGATAACTTCAACATTTGCATTTATGATTGTTTTGATTTTAAAAGCAAATTTTTCACCAGTATAACCAGCATCTACTAGTATTTTTTGAACTTTAGATAAATTTTCTTTTTCATTTTCAATCATTATTATAGCACTGTTACGATCTGTTTTTTCTGCTGTGGTTATGTAAATTGCATGTGGTAAGCCTTGAGAATCAACAGCAATATGACGCTTTATTCCTGAAATTTTTTTACCAGCATCATAACCTTTATTTTTAGCAGTATCTGTGTTCTTAACACTTTGTGAATCAATTATACAAAAACTAGTTTGTTCTTTTCTACCATTATTGATACGAACTTTCTGGCAATTTTTTTAAGGTGCACGTCGAAGATGCTAGGTTCTTTATCACTATTTTACTTCAAATTTGAAAATAATAATATACAGTTTGTCATTTTGGAAAATTTTTTGGTAACATTCTTCATTGACATCCACTTTTTAATACATATAAAACTGCACAAAATACTTCATATAAATCTAAATTTCTTGGTTTTGTTTTCTTTTTGCTATTTTCTAAAATTGATCTTAGAACCTGTTTAGGATCTTTTTAATAAAATTGAAATAAAGGAAAGAACAACCATTTGTAAGCTAGTATTTAATTTTCTTTCACAATTTTTTCATAATCTTCTGCATTTTTCTAATCATGCAAAACTTCGTTCTACAACTCATCTTTTTGGCAATAATACAAAAGAATGTAATTCATTACGTTTGATAACTTCAACATTTGCATTTATGATTGTTTTGATTTTAAAAGCAAATTTTTCACCAGTATAACCAGCATCTACTAGTATTTTTTGAACTTTAGATAAATTTTCTTTTTCATTTTCAATCATTATTATAGCACTGTTACGATCTGTTTTTTCTGCTGTGGTTATGTAAATTGCATGTGGTAAGCCTTGAGAATCAACAGCAATATGACGCTTTATTCCTGAAATTTTTTTACCAGCATCATAACCTTTATTTTTAGCAGTATCTGTGTTCTTAACACTTTGTGAATCAATTATACAAAAACTAGTTTGTTCTTTTCTACCATTATTGATACGAACTTTTCTAACTAATTTTTTTTAAAATTACTTGTCAAGTGCTAGGTTCTTTATCACTATTTTTACTTCAAATTTGAAAATAATAATATACAGTTTGTCATTTTGGAAAATTTTTTGGTAACATTCTTCATTGACATCCACTTTTTAATACATATAAAACTGCACAAAATACTTCATATAAATCTAAATTTCTTGGTTTTGTTTTCTTTTTGCTATTTTCTAAAATTGATCTTATGTTCTCAAATTGTTCTTTAGTAACATGACTTGGATAATTTTTATGCATATATACCCCTTATCTTAAAATATATAGTCATTTTACGTTATTTTATAAAAGATTCCAAACAGGTTCTTATGTTCTCAAATTGTTCTTTAGTAACATGACTTGGATAATTTTTATGCATATATACCCCTTATCTTAAAATATATAGTCATTTTACGTTATTTTATAAAAGATTCCAAACAGGTTCTTAGAGAAAACCTTCTTATTATCTTAGATTTATTAAATATTTAATTTTTTAAAATTTTATTTCAGATTTATTTCATATATAAATAATTAATTTTTAACTTAACTTGTAATTAATTACTTTTATTTAGTTAGTAAAATTACTAATACTTAATTTTAAAAGCAGAATATATACGATATTGATATCAATATAAGAACAAATTAGTATTGAAAAGCAATTTAGTTCCCATTGATTTTAAAAAATAGAAACTTTAAAATGAATGTTATATCTTTCAATGATAATAGAACAAAAACAATTACTACTATATAAATAATTATATTTAATCAGTTTAAAACTTGAAAATTACCATTAATATAATGAAAGATATTTATACAATATAATCTACGATAATAAAACTCTATCATTTAATAAATTTCTATTGTTTTCAAATTAATAATATTGTATAATGAACAATGAATTAGAATTATAGCAAGACAGCTACCAGCTGTCTTTATTATTTCTAGTGTAATATATTTTATTTTTTTATTTAAGTATATTTTCATTTTGAAATAAATCTATTTCAAATACTATTAAATAATAAACAACAATGTTTATAAAAAACAAGGAGGAGAAAAAGTGGACAAAGAAATTAGTCAAATCATTTTAAATGCCATAAATGAAATTGCTGAAGAAAAACAAATAGCAAAAGAAGATATCATTGAAGCTTTAAAAGAAGGACTAAAAAAAGCATATGAATATCAAAGTCATTGTGATGATAGTACAAATATCAGAATTGAAATTGATCAAAATAAAGGTACTATTAAAATTTTAAAGGATTTAATTGTTGTTCCAAAAGTTGAAGATCCTGAATTAGAAATTGCACTTTCAACTATTAAAACAAAGAATCCCGGCTTAACAATTGGTGATACATATACGCAAATAATTCCTAGTGATCAATTCTCTCGTTTATCAATTTTTAAAGCTATTCAAGTAGTGAAACAATCAATTCGTGAAGCAGAAAAAACATCAATTTATGATGAATTTATTGATAAAAAAGATCACATATTAATTGGTACTATTGAAAGCGTTGAAGAAACTTATATGTTAATTAAAATTGGTAGAGCCTATGCTTTCTTACCAAAACAAAATCAAATCCCTAGTGAGATCTTACCAAAAAATAAACCAATCGCTAATAATACTTACATCAAATTTTATGTTGAAGATATTATTAAAAATAAAAACTATGGTCAAATTTTAGCATCAAGAACTCACGTTAATTTTTTACGTTGTTTACTAGAATTAGAAGTTCCTGAAATAGCACAAGGTGTAATCGAAGTTAAAGATATTGCTCGTATTCCTGGAATTAGAGCTAAGGTTGCAATTGTTAGTCATGATCCAAGCATTGATGGTATTGGTGCATGTATTGGTCCAAAAGGCGAAAGAACAAAATTAATTACGCAAGAATTAAGTGGCGAAAAAATTGACATTATTGCCTGAAATCCTAATATAAAAGAATATATAATTAACGCTTTAACACCAGCTAAAGTTATTTCAATTGATATTAATGAAGAAGAAAAACAAGCAAATATTATTGTTCCTACTGAACAATTATCATTAGCTATTGGTAAAAATGGTATGGCTGCTAAATTAGTTGCCGGTGTAACTCACTGAAATATTAATATTACTTCATTAGAACAAGCAAATGAAAATAATATTAAATTTACTTGAAATGGTAATATTAAAGAAAGTGAATATGAAAAGTTTATATCTGAATTATTAAAAAAACACAATGAAAAAATAAAAATCAATAAACAATAAAGTAGGTCGTTATGAATAAAATACCTTTAATTCAACGTAAAAAAATACCAATGCGTAAATGTATAGTTACAAATACTATTTTACCTAAACGTGAATTAATTAGAATTGTTATTAATAAAGAAGGACAATTATTCATTGATAAAACTGGCAAACAAAATGGTCGAGGTGCCTACATCCAACCTAAACTTGAATTAATACCTTTGCTTATTAAAAATAAGGCATTAGAAAGAGCATTAAAAACAAAAATTCCAAATGAATTTTATGAACAACTAATTAATGAAATTAAAAAAAATTGAGATTAATTTTCCCAAGCGAAAGGCGGGATGCAAATGGCAAAAAAACGAATATCTCAACAAACACAAAATATTAATCAACAACTAAAACAAAAAACATCTCAAATTAATGAAAAAGGAGTATTTTTATATAACGAACCTTTAACTATTTCAGAATTTGCTAAAGCATTGCATCATCCAGTAACTGACATTATTAAATACTTCATGAAACAAGGCAAACTATTTAATCAAAATCAAATATTAACTCAAGAATTAATGCTTGAACTTTGTTTGGAATGAAATATTGATTTTGAAAAAGCTAAAGTGGTAACATATGAAAACTTATTAGAAAATATTAATCTCGAAGATGATAAAAAAAATTTAGTAACTCGACCACCTGTTGTTACAATTATGGGCCATGTTGATCATGGAAAAACAACACTATTAGATACTATCCGTAATTCTAAAGTTACTAATCAAGAACACGGTGGTATTACTCAACATATTGGTGCTTATCAAATTAAAACTAATAATAAATTAATTACTTTTATTGATACCCCAGGTCATGAAGCATTTACTGAAATGCGTTCACGTGGTTCTAAAATTACTGATATTGTTGTTCTAGTAGTTGCTGGTAATGATGGTGTGATGCCACAAACTCGTGAAGCAATTGACCATGCAAAAGTAGCTGGTGTTTCAATTATTGTTTTTGTTAATAAAATGGATAAACCAAATGTTAATACTGATCGCATTATGAATGAACTAGCTAATTGTGATTTAACTAGTGAAGAATGAGGTGGCGATACTATTTTTGTTTATGGTAGTGCTTTAAAAAATCAAGGAATTGATGAATTATTAGAAGCCATATTAGTAATTGCTGAATTAAAAGAACTAAATGCTAATCCAAATCGTTTTGCTAATGGAACTGTTATCGAATCTCATCATGATAAAAATGTTGGTTCAATTTGTACTTTATTAATACAAGGTGGAACACTAAAAGTTACTGATATTGTAGTTGCGGGTAGCGTTAAAGGAAAAATTAAACGCCTTATTAATGATACTGGTAAAATAATTACTAAAGCTGGACCTTCAATGCCTGTTCAAGTTTTAGGATTTGAAACAGCCCCTACTCCTGGTGAATCTTTTATTGTTTTTAATGATGATAAATTAGCAAGAAAAGTAGCACTAGTACGACAAACAGAAGAAACAAATAAAATTAGAAATAATCGACAAATTAGTTTAGGTAATTTAACACAAGATGTTGCTACAGGTGAATTAAAACAAATTAATGTTATTTTACGAGCAGATACTCAAGGTTCAGTGCAAGCAATCGTTCAAGCAGTAAATAAAATTAATGTTAATGATATTACTGTTAAGTTTATTAGAGCAACTATTGGTGGTATTAGTGAATCAGATATTAAACTTGCTCAAACTTCAGGAAGTATTATTTATGGTTTCAATGTTCGTCCCAATCATGTTATTCGTGAAGCTGCTAACAATGCCGGTGTTGAAATTAGATTACATAATATCATTTATAAAATAACTGAAGAATTAGAATTGGCTGCTAAAGGTTTATTAGAACCAACTTATGAAGATAAAATTCTTGGTCAAGCACGAGTTATTAAAACTTTTCATTTTTCAAAAGTAGGAACAATTGCTGGTTGTGTTGTCATTAATGGTTTCATTCAACGTAATAGCAAAGTTCATATCATTCGTGATGATGTTGTTATTTATAACGGTGAAATCAGTGGTTTAAAACATGAAAAAAATGATTTAAAAATTGCTAAAAAAGAAACTCAATGCGGTATTACTATTAAAAATTTTAATGACTTAAAAGAAAATGATATTATTGAATCATATTTAGTAGAAGAAGTGGAGACAAAATAGGATGTCTATCATTAAATTTGAACAACAAGAAAGTTTCTTAAAAAAAGAAATTACTAATATATTAAAAAAAGAATCAAAAAATATTCTTTTCAAAGATATCACTATTACTAATGTAAAAATAACAAAAGATAACAGTTATGCTACCATTTATTGAACAGTTTACTTAGATAATTTAGATATTAAAACCATTAGTAATGCTTTAGAAAAAGCGAAAGGTTTTTGTCGAAGCGCACTTGCCAAAACAAGTAATAAATATAAAGTTCCAGAATTACGCTTTAAATATGATAATACCAACACTAGAGTTAAAAACATTGAAGAAATATTAAAAAATATCAAAAATAATAATTCTTCAAATGAATAAAAAGAATTAAAATGAGATTTATAATCTCATTTTAATTGGTGGTTGGCCCTAATTACTGGACCACTTTCATACTTTTTTTCTAAATTTTAATTTGTAAAATTGGTGGTTTTAGAAATTTAGAATGTATTCTTTCATAATTATAAAACATAACATATTGATTTACATCATTTATAGCTTCATTGATTGTTAAATATTGGTTTGAACCTTTGGGTAATCATTCTTGAGATAAATGTGAGAATCAGTTTTCTGATAGAACATTACCGCCAATATCATAAGGTTGCTTTTTGCTTAAGATTATTTGTTTGTCAATAGTTCAGTTGGATATGTCTTGGCAATAAAATTCAGCAGCATTATCTGAATGTAAAATAACGCTTTTGATTTGTTTTAAAGAAAATTGTTGTGTTATTTTTTCAAGAGCAGGTTTTATTAAATCTTTATATGATTTATTAGAAGCAGTATTATAACTAACAACATTATTTGAATAAAAATCAATAATTACCAAAAGGTATAATCAGCCTTCTTTAGTATTGATTTGTTTAGTATCCATTGATCAAATTTGATTAGAAGAAGTTGTGATTTTATAATTTTTGTTGACTTTATCCATTGTAGGTATTCATTTATGTGCAGTCTTTTTATTTTTACTATTATTATTTTTAGTTTGTTTTAAACCTTGGATGTTGTGATCTTTCATAATTTTTCGCATTTGTTTTGTTGATAATTCTATATTTAAGTGAATGTTTTTTTCTTGTTTTAATCATTCTTTAAATGCTGAAAAAATTCGTAAATATCCATAAATTCTACCTTTTCTTGTAGAATGAAATTCAATTAAAAATTTGCATAATTTTTGATATTTATGGTTACAATGATCAAGGTGATTTATTTCTTTTTTAATAGGTTTTTGTTTGTTTTTTAAAAAGTAATATGTTGATCTGTTTAATTGAAGATATTGAGAAAGATGTCTAATCGAATATTGATTCTTGCAATGATCAATAATTTTAATTTTTTGATTAATATTTAATTTTCTAATAAATAATTCTATTTGTTTAATTTTATCCATTAATAAAAATCCTTTCATGTCAAAATTAGTGTTAATTATATAAGAACCTGTTTAGGATCTTTTTAATAAAATTGAAATAAAGGAAAGAACAACCATTTGTAAGCTAGTATTTAATTTTCTTTCACAATTTTTTCATAATCTTCTGTATTTTTCTAATCATGCAAAACTTCGTTCTACAACTCATCTTTTTGGCAATAATACAAAAGAATGTAATTCATTACGTTTGATAACTTCAACATTTGCATTTATGATTGTTTTGATTTTAAAAGCAAATTTTTCACCAGTATAACCAGCATCTACTAGTATTTTTTGAACTTTAGATAAATTTTCTTTTTCATTTTCAATCATTATTATAGCACTGTTACGATCTGTTTTTTCTGCTGTGGTTATGTAAATTGCATGTGGTAAGCCTTGAGAATCAACAGCAATATGACGCTTTATTCCTGAAATTTTTTTACCAGCATCATAACCTTTATTTTTAGCAGTATCTGTGTTCTTAACACTTTGTGAATCAATTATACAAAAACTAGTTTGTTCTTTTCTACCATTATTGATACGAACTTTTCTAACTAATTTTTTTTAAAATTACTTGTCAAGTGCTAGGTTCTTTATCACTATTTTTACTTCAAATTTGAAAATAATAATATACAGTTTGTCATTTTGGAAAATTTTTTGGTAACATTCTTCATTGACATCCACTTTTTAATACATATAAAACTGCACAAAATACTTCATATAAATCTAAATTTCTTGGTTTTGTTTTCTTTTTGCTATTTTCTAAAATTGATCTTATGTTCTCAAATTGTTCTTTAGTAACATGACTTGGATAATTTTTATGCATATATACCCCTTATCTTAAAATATATAGTCATTTTACGTTATTTTATAAAAGATTCCAAACAGGTTCTAAGCAAATCTTAACTAAAGTTTATATCTGAAAAAATGAATATACAATAAAAAAAATACCAGTTAAATTATATTTTTGATTAAATAGAAAAAATCTTTCTTGTAATTTTTATTCTATAAAGTTAATAATTAATATTTTTTTTCTTTTTAATTTATAAAAATATTTCATAATTTTATCTTTTTGCTTGTAATAACTAATATTTATGGTTAATATTAAAATTGAAATTAATATTTATATTAATCTAAATTAGATAAGTATAATTAATAATAATTAGTTTTCAGCGAGAGTGAATAGTGTAAGCACTTAACCATTATTAATTAGAAGCTCCTAATTTAACAATTTTAATCATTAATTAAGTGCATTTACTTTGTAAGTGAATTAGGATGGTACCGCGTTAAAAAACGTTCCTATTTTGATAGGAATTTTTATTATTTTGAGGAGAAATTATTATGTCAATAAAATGAACAACAGATAAAGTTAGAACAACTTGATTAAATTTTTTTAAAAGTTATGATCATCACATTTTAGAAAGTGCATCACTTGTTCCAAATGATGATCCTTCACTATTGTGGATTAATTCTGGAGTTGCTACATTAAAACCATATTTTGATGGACGACAAACCCCAATTGCTAAAAGATTAGCAAATTCACAAAAAGCAATTAGAACTAATGATATTGAAAATATTGGTATTACAGCAAGACATCAAACTTTTTTTGAAATGTTAGGTAATTTTTCAATTGGTGATTATTTTAAAAAAGAAGCTATTGTTTGAGGATGAGAATTTTTAACTAGTAAAAAGTGATTAAATTTAGATGCTAATTTATTATATGTAACAGTTTTTAATGAAGATGAAGAAACATATAATTTATGATTAAATATTATTAAATTACCAAAAGAACGTATTATTAAAGGTACAAGATCTACTAACTTTTGAGATATGGGTCAAGGTCCTTGTGGTCCTAATACTGAAATTTATTATGATCGTGGTATTAAATATGATCCTAAAAATATTGGTATTAAATTATTAAAAGATGATATTGAAAATGATCGTTATATTGAAATTTGAAATATTGTTTTTTCACAATTTAATAATGATGGCAAAAATAATTATACTGATTTACCAAGAAAAAATATTGATACTGGTGCAGGATTAGAAAGACTAGTAGCAATTTTACAAGATGTGCCAACTAACTTTGATACTGATTTATTTCAAAATATTATTCATGAATGTGAAAAATTGACAAATTTTCGTTATGATATTAATAATTATTTTACACAAGAGATTAAGCAAAAAACTATTAATACTGCATTTAAAATTATTGCTGATCATATTCGTTGCTTAGTTTTTGCAATTAGTGATGGTGTTTTTCCTAGTAATAAAGATCGTGGTTATGTATTACGAAGATTGATTAGAAGAGCTGTTGTATATGGACAAAAACTTAATATTAATGAACCATTTTTGTTTAAGTTAGTTTCAATTATTATCAAAGTTATGGGTCAACATTATCAAGAATTACATAAAAAAGTCGATTTAGTAACTAATATTATTAAAAGCGAAGAATTAAAATTTTGAACAACATTGATAACAGGAAAACAATTATTATTACAAGTTATTAAAGATAATAAAAAAGTAGATGCAACTGCGGCTTTTAAATTATTTGATACCTATGGTTATCCTATTGAATTAACATTAGAGATTGCAAATGAAGAAAATGCGACTGTTGATTTAAAAGGTTTTCAAAAGTTATTGGATAACAGTAAAGATAATACAAGAAAAGTAAGAATTAATCATCAAGCATTAACAATTCAATCTTCATTACTAACTAATTTAAAAGTTCCTTCAACCTTTGTTGGTTATGATAAAGAACAAATAAATACAAATATTGTTTTTATGTTTAAATCAGAGCATGAGGTAAAATTTTTAAAAAATGAAAAAGGTTATTTAATTTTAAATGAAACACCTTTTTATGCAGAAAAGGGGGGGCAAGCATCTGATGATGGTATTATCAAAGGAGAAAATGGAACGGCCTCTGTTATTGATGTACAACAAGGACCACAAAAACAGCATATTCATCAAGTGGAAGTAAAAGGTGAATTAACACAAACAGAAATTGTTGAAGCACAAATTAATAGTTCACATCGTTTTTATACAAGAAAAAATCATTCAGGAACTCATTTATTACATGCTGCTTTAAGAAAATTATTAGGTTTACATGTTATGCAATCTGGAAGTTTTAATAATTATCAATATTTACGATTAGATTTTAGTCATTATGAAATGTTAACTTTAGAACAAATTATAAGTATAGAACAACAAGTAAGTAAATGAATTAAAGGTAAATATCCTTGTGAAATTATTTATTGTACATATGAAGAAGCAATCAAAATTGGAGCTTTAGCTTTTTTTGGTGAAAAATATGAAGAAAAAGTTCGAGTAATTAAGTTTGGTGATTTTTCAATTGAACTTTGTGGGGGTACTCATTGTTATAATTCACAAGAAGTAGAACAGTTATTAATAACTAATGTTGAATCAAAAGGATCTGGTTCTTATCGAATTCATGCTTTAACATCATTAAAAACTATTAATGAATACTTAACACAACAAATAATGATGATTAAAGAACAAAGCAATAGTTTATTTATTCAATATCAAAAAAATAAAGATAACCGTATGCAAGAAGAAATTGAAAAAATATATGATGCTATTAATAATTTAAAAGTGGTAGCTGCTGATTGAAGAAAAGGAAAAATGTTATTACTAGAATTACATAGTTTATTTAAAAAATGACAAATTAATTTTGAAGAATTAAATCGTCAGAAGATAGTAAAAAAATATTTAACTTTAGTTCCAAAAAATGAAAATAATTATAAACTATTAATTGCAAATTTTGAAAATTTAGATATTAAAACATTAAGAGAAATAATTGAACATTATCGTAATCAATATCAAAATATTATTATTATTTTTATTAATAAAATTAATAATCAAGAATATTTAGTATTAGTTGCTTCAAGTAAAGAATTGCATAATAATAAACAGTATCAAAGTAATAATATTTTACAAAAAATATTAAAAACATATAATGGTAAGGGTGGCGGTAGCCCAATCTTAGCGCAAGGGAAGATTGATAAGTTTATTACAGAAAAAGAAATTAATAAAATTATATATTAAACTTAATGCTTATATGTATTAATTTATATAAATATTATATGATATACAATAATATATGTTCAACATCAATAATGTTTTACAATCATATATAACATTATTACAGTAATTGCATAATCTTTTATAATTTCTTATTGATGAAATATAGAAAAATAGTAGTGATAATAATTTTAGAAAAAATACATTTTTTTAATTAATAA
>NZ_JALMUW010000026.1:0-14216 GCF_023846195.1 Spiroplasma endosymbiont of Lariophagus distinguendus | reverse complement strand
TTCTAAAAATTTTTATATATAAATAAGTTTAAAAATAATAATATGGAAGTTAACTAAAAATAATAGATTTAAGTTAGAGTAAAATTTATATGTTATGATAAATATAGTTATTAAAGGGTGTAAGAATCAAGAAAGTGTATTATCAATAATTTTAAAAATACAATTGATATTACGTTAATCTTTGAAAATATAAGGAATAAGTTTTAGTAAAAAAAGTAAAATTTAATTTATTAAATATTTTTTAAAATTTTTTATTTGGAGGGAGAAAATTTATATATTAAGATAAATTAATTGTAATCATATATTATGGGAGGCAAAAAATGAAAATTGTATTATCTGGTGTAGTTGGTGTTGGTAAGAGCACTATTAGTAGAGAATTAGCAAAATTATTAAAATATAAAATTATGGACGAGCCAGTTACTAGTAATCCCTATTTAGATGATTTTTATCAAAATCCTTTAGAATATGCTTTTAAAATGCAAGTATTTATGTTGATGGCACGAAGTAAACAATTAAAAGAAGCACAAAATTTTAACAATGTTATTTTTGATCGCAGTATTTTAGAAGATCCTATTTTCGTTGAAGTATTAAAAGCTCAAAACAATATGAATGATAGAGATTATGAAGTGTATTTAAATTTTTATAATAATGTTATTATTTCATCACTTTATTTTGATCCACAAATTAAACCCGATTTAATTGTCTATTTAAAAGCAAATCTTGAAAACACAATTGAACGCATAAACCTTCGTGGTCGTGAATCAGAAAAACATGTACCTCATGAATACTGAAGTTTATTAAATAAAAAATATGAACAGTGATATGAAAAAGAAAAAAATAACTTTAATTTTTTAGTAATTGACACTAATGATTTAACTCCTAAGGAAATAGTGCAAAAAATAATTGATTATATAAAATAAAATTTCTTATTGAAATCAAATTTTTATTTAGTCATTTTTTCTCATGTTATATTAATAATTATTGTTATTTTTCCTTTACTTTAAAGGTAATTACGTTATAATATTGTATGAGTCAAATATTTAAAAATCAAACTTAATATATTTACTCCTTGCTCATCAGAGCCATATGCCCAAAAGGAGGTCTTCGAACATTGGAAGATTTAAAACAAAAGCATAATTATGAAATTATGTACATCGTTGATGATCAAAATCAAGAAAAAGCACAATTAATTAAAAAAGAATTTTGTGAAATTTTAACTAAAAATGCTGGAAAAATTACTAAAGAACAAGATTCTATTCGTCAATTTGCTTATCCTATTAACAAAAAAGTTAAGGGTCATTATTTTATTATTGAAGTGTTAACTTCACCAGAAAACATTGCTAACTTTAATCGTGTAGCTTTAAATAAACAAAGACAATTAGACGTAATGCGTTTTTTGGTTATTAATTTAGATAGTGAAAAAATTAATAAGTTTAAACCAAAACGCCAAGTAGAATCTAGTTCTTTCTCTCGACCAACAAGACCAGGAAATCGTCCTTCTTATAATCGTGATGAAAATGGTGAAAGAAAACCAAGACCAATCGCTGGTACTGAGTCATCTTATCGTACAAAAACTAATTACCAAAATTCAAAAACAAATACTAATAATAATGCATCGAATACTGAACAAAAAGATTAATAAAATCTAAGTTAAAAGTGAGGATAAAAAATGAATATTGTTACATTAATTGGTAGAATCACTCGTGATTTAAAGTTACATCAAACTTCAACAGGAAAACCTTTTACTTTTTTTACACTTGCAGTTAATAATATTCAAAATCAAGCTGATTATATTTCGTGTGTGGCTTGAAATAAAGTTGCTGAAAATATGACTAATTATTTAGTTAAAGGTTCTTTAATTTCAGTTTCAGGAAGACTGTCAGTAAGAAAATCAACAGATCAGAATGGAAAAGAACTATATATTACTGAAGTGGTTGCACAAACTGTTACTTTTTTAGATAATCGTAAAAAAGATAGTAGTGGTAATAACACTAATATTAATTATTCAAAACCAAGAGATGAGAATAAAATTCATTTAGATGATGCTTTTAAAAGTCCTAATTATAGTACTGATATTGCCTTTACTAATACTAATCAGCTTCAAGAAAAAGAAGCGGCTATTCAAAATATAGAATTTGATGAAGAAGATATCATTTGAGATTTAAATAATTAAAGGAGGATAATTATGAACACTGGTAAACCAAGAAATTTTACAAGAAGAAAATCTTGTTTTATTACTAAAAATAATATTACTTATATTGATTATAAAGATATTGAATTACTAAGTAAATTTATGGGTAATAATAACAAAATTTTGCCAGCAAGAACAACAGGTACTAATCCAAAGTATCAACGTTTAATTGCTAAAAATATAAAACGTGCCCAAATCATGGGATTATTAAAATATTCAAGATAAAAAAATTGAGTAAGTTTACAAATCTTACTCAATTTTTATTTATTTTTATCTTAAAAATATTTTATTTTAAATAATAGTTTAAAATTAAAGTAAAAAGACTTTAATAGTATTATATTACATAAAAGATAATGGCTGTTTTTAATATTAGTGTTATAGTATAATTAATAATATTAGAAGGAAGTGACAAAGTGTTCAAATCGTTAAGAAATTATCATTTAATAATGATTGTTTGATTAGTAGTTGAAATTTTAATTGGCTTGACTTATTTTATTGTTAATATTGAGACAGCAGAACAAGTGGTCACTATTACTGTAATTTTAAGTTTAGTTTTAGGTAATTTTATTATTGTTTGTCTTTATATTTTTCTATTTAGTTTATGAATTCGTCATCGTTATATTAACACAGCTGAAATCATAAAATTAAATAATGCACAAGCTTTAACTTTTGGTAGTGTTGGTATGATTGTTTTAGATAGTGATTTATCAATTATGTGAGTAAGTGAATTTTTAGAAGATAAAGGTTTAGGTAGATTAATTGGAAAATCAATTGTTAAACTATCAAGAGATTTAGAACAATTAATTAGTAATAATATTACTCAAATTACACTTAAAATTGAAGATATGCTTTATGATGCTATTTATTTAGTACAAACTAGAACAATTTTGTTACAAGAAACAACTAAATATCATTTCTTATATAATAAATTGCAGCAAGAAAAATTAGTTTTTGGTGTAATTAGTATTGATAATTTTTATAATTCTTTACAAAAATTAAGAGTTGAGAATCAAATTCGTGTTGAAGCATTTATTAAAACTGAATTAAATGATTTTGCTAATAATTATTCAGGTTTATTATTAGGTAATATTGAAGATGGTTACAATATTTTACTTTATCAAAATGAATTTAATAAAGCAAGAAATGATAACTTTCCACTTATTAAAAATATTCGAGAAGGTGTTAAAAAATTTAAAGCAGATATTACGTTATCTGCTGGTTTCTCTTATGGTAATGCTATTAGTAAAGATCTATATGATTTGGCTATTGAAAGTAAAGAGTTAGCAGTTTATCGTGGTGGTGATCAAGTAGTTATTCGTGAATTTGGTGGTAATACAGTTTTTATTGGAGGTACTATTGAAGCAAAACAATCAGAATCTAAAATTAATATTAGAATGTTTGCACAATCATTATATAATGAAATAAAATTAGCAGAAAACATTTTAGTTATGGGACATGCGGCTGCTGATTTTGATAGTATTTCTTCAGGAACAGCTATTATTGAAATTGCTAAAAGCTTAAATAAAAGTGCTCATTATGTTATTAATCAAAATGAAGTTGATGAAAAAACATTAAAAATTCTTCATGAACTTGTTCCTGAAAGTTATATTAGTCGTAATTTTATTACAGGTAAACAAGCACTTAAATTTCTTCATGCAAATACTTTATTAATTGTTGTTGATACTCATAATCCACAACGTGTTGATAGTCCTGATTTATTAAGTAAAGCTGTAAAAATTATTGTTATTGATCATCATCGTGTTTCTGATGAATCAATTAGTAGCACCATTACTTCTTATATTGATGCAGGAACTTCTTCAACAGCTGAAGCAATGACAGAAATTATTTATTATAATGATTTTAATAATATTGAATCAGAATTTTTATGAAATATAATGTTTGCAGGTATTTTAATTGATACTAATAATTTCCAAGTAAGAACAACAAGAAGAACTTTTGAAGCCTGTGGATTATTAACTGATTGAGGAGCTTCTCCTTCTAAAGTTAAAGGATTATTGAAAAATAGTTTAAATGAACTAATTGATAAATTTGCTTTAATTAGTCACGCCCAAGAAATTAAAAAAGGATTTTTAGTTGCTGTTGGTGATGAAAACTTAGAAGTACATACTTCATATTTAGCCCAAATTTCAGAAATGTTGTTAGACTTACGTGATTGTAAAGCATCATTTACTATTGCTTATGATCGTCAAGGACGTGCTTGTTTATCAGCACGAAGCAACGGTGAAATAAATGTTCAAATTATTTGTGAAAACTTAGGTGGTGGTGGTCACTTTAGTGCTGCTGCTGTCCAAAGTAGTAAATTGGGAATTAGAGCATTGTATGATGAATTGGTAAAATTAATTGAAAGTGGCGTATATCAAAGCGAGAGTGCTACTACTGAAAGGTATTAAAATTATTAAAATAGAAAGTGAGATGTTTACAATGAAAGTTGTCCTTTTAACGGATGTTAAAAATTATGGTAAAAAAGGTGAAGTTGTTAGTGTTAGTGATGGTTATGGTAAAAATTATTTATTACCAAGAAAATTAGCTGTAATTGCTACATCAGAAGCATTAAAAATTAATCAAAAAGTAATTGAAAATAAAAAAATACAACGAGAAATGGAATTAGAAGATTTACAAAAAATTAAAGAACAATTAGCTTTAATTACTTTACAATTTAAATTAAAAAGTAATAATGGTAAAGTTTCTGGTGCTATTTCTTCAAAACAAATTTGTGAACAACTAGTGCAAAAATTTAACATTAAAATTGATAAACATAAATTTGTTAAATTTAATCCTATTAATGAATTAGGTATAACTAACATTAATATTAAATTAGATGTTACAATTATTGCACAATTAAAGGTTGAAGTTTTAGGAGAATAATTATGTCTAACAATGGTCAATATATAAATAATGCAGAAGTTAATGTTTTAAGTGCGATGATTCAATCATCACCAGCATGTGAAAGTGCATTAAATTTATTGGCACCACATGATTTTACAATTAATTCTAATCAAATTATTTTTAAAACAATTACCAATCTTTATAAAAATAATTCTGGTATTGATATAACAACTATTGCCGAAGAATTAGTTAAGCAAAATAATTTGGATAAAATTGGTGGAATTGAATATTTATCTTCTTTAGTGGCTCAATATATTACTGATGCTAATTTAAAAGAACACATTGATATTTTGATTGAAAGAACTACTAAACGACAATTAGAAAATGCTTTAAAAAATATAGGTAAAGAGTTACAAAGTGAAAAGTCAATTAATGAAGTTTTAATTGCTGCTGAAGCTCAAATTGTACAAGTAAGTAGTGAACGTAATCATGAAGAGATGTTGCCAATTAGTGAACACATTGATGATGTGGTAACTAAAATTGAACAACTACAAAAATCAACAGTTAATATTACTGGTACAAGTTCAGGTATTAACAATTTGGATATGATTACTAGTGGTTTTCAGCGAGGTGACTTAATTATTTTAGCAGCTAGACCTTCAATGGGGAAAACCGCCTTAGCACTTAATTTTGCTTTAAATGCTGCTAATGAACAAGATAATAAAAACGATGTTGTTGTTATTTTTTCATTAGAAATGCCAAAAGATCAATTAATTACAAGAATGATTTCTTGTCAAGGACATTTTGATGCTAATCGTTTACGTAATAAGTCTAAATTTACACAGGCTGATTGAAATCGTATTAGTGCTACTGCTGAGCAATTGAAACAAAAAAGAATTATTATTGATGATACACCTGGTTTAAGAGTTTTAGAGTTACAAACTAAATTAAGAAAATTAAGTCGTGAAAATAGCATTAAGTTAGTAATTATTGATTATTTACAGTTATTAACTGGTAGAGATAGTGAATCACGTCAACAAGAAGTTTCAAATATTTCTCGTAGTTTAAAAATTTTGGCAAGAGAATTAAGAGTACCAATTGTTTGTTTATCACAATTATCAAGAATGGTGGAGAGACGTGAAGAAAAACGTCCTTTAATGTCTGATTTACGTGAGTCAGGGGCTATTGAACAAGATGCTGATGTAATTATGTTTTTATATCGTGATGATTATTATAAGGAAAAAAATAGTGAAGAAACAACAAGTTCACAAGAAAGTAATCTTGCTGAAATTCTTATTTCTAAACATCGAAATGGCCCAACAGGAAAAGTAGTAACTGTTTTTATTCCAAAATGAGGTAAGTTTGAAAATTATACAGGATAAAAATAATAAAAAACCTAAAATTTAATTTTAGGTTTTTTTAAAAGAAGTTAATAAATTAAATTAATTAGTTTTTATTATCCTTCTGGATTTAAACTTTTAAATAGTTTTCCTTTATTATCACTAATTTTAGTTCCAGCGTAAACAGTGCCATTGACATTTAATAAACTATGTACTTCACCCCCACTGCTACTTCAACTAAAAATACCAATTGCTACTGTATAGACAACTTTAAATAATCTTCCTTTACCATCAGTAGTTGGAATGGGGCACTTGGCACTTAGCCCTTTTTACTAGACCATTAATTTAAAAAACCTGAATGTATTCGAAAAACAATTGTGTTATATAATTAACACTAATTTTGACATGAAAGGATTTTTATTAATGGATAAAATTAAACAAATAGAATTATTTATTAGAAAATTAAATATTAATCAAAAAATTAAAATTATTGATCATTGCAAGAATCAATATTTGATTAGACATCTTTCTCAATATCTTCAATTAAACAGATCAACATATTGCTTTTTAAAACAAACAAAAACCTATTAAAAAGAAATAAATCACCTTGATCATTGTAATATAAATATAAAAAATTATGCAAATTTTTAATTGGAATTTCATTCTAGAAAAGGTAAATTTATGGATATTTACGAATTTTTTTCAGCATTTAAAGAATGATTAAAACAAGAAAAACATTCACTTAAATATAGAGATTATCCAACCGACAAATGCGAAAAATTATGAAAGATCACAACATCAAGGTTTAAAACAAACTAAAAATAATAATAGTAAAAATAAAAAAGACTGCACATAAATGAATACCTACAATGGATAAAGTTAACAAAATTATAAAATCAACTTCTTCTAATCAAATTTGATCAATGGATACTAAACAAATCAATACTAAAGAAAGGCTGATTATTCTTTTGGTAATTATTGATGGCTTTCTCCCTTTATGTACTATTTTAAATTTTATCACATAAATGCTGAGAAAGCCTATCTACGGACTTCTCCCCACATTTTTAAATCAAACATAGCATTACAATTTCAAAAACTAGAGTATCTTATTGAATTTATATGCAGCTTCTTTGCATATAAATGAACATGATATTTTAACTTTGATGTGTTTTAAATGTTCTTCTTATATGTTTTCAAACTGATTCAATTTGGTTAGTATTTACACAGTTTTTGAAACATAGCTATCTTGATGATTGACTGTTTCATGTAGTGAAAAACAGATTTAAAATCACCAATATCCTTTTCAAAAATCGAATAATACATGACACTTTGAAGAAATGTGGTTTCTTACCAAACTTCAAAAGATTTTTACTTTTTGCATTTTTCAATACTTTCACAATTAATTTATTGGTTGTTTTTTTTTTTTTTTTTTTTTTTTTTTTTTTTTTTTTTTTTTTTTTTTTTTTTTTTCATAGAAATCAAGCAATCAAGTTTCTTCTTAAGGATCTTCCTTGTTTTTTAAAACTTCATATGAAAGATACATTTCATCCATTTACTATGCCCTCAACAATAAATTACTGATTCTTGTTTGGCACAAGTTCTGATTTTATGACCCATTCTTCAAGCAGTTTTCAGAGATTTACCCCCAATTCTTTTTGCAACATCCAGTTGATGGAATTCCATGTTTGGTGTTTATTATCTAAAGATGAGATAAAACAAGATTTCAAAAAATATTTGTGACTTGTAAAAAATGTTGCCATGAAGAATACTAAATGTTTGATGACATTTCAAACATCTTATTCTTCTTAAATCAGAAGTATTCAAATTTGTTCAATAACACCTGATACATTTATTTTCCTTCAAACTTACTATATATTTCAAACAATCTTGTTCTGTTTGAAAATGTTATTGAACTCATTCAATTTCATTGTTTCCTCCACAAGTATTACATGTGGGAGAAGTCCATTGATTTTTATTCAAATAATACATTGATTATAATACTGCTTCTAATAAATCATATAAGATTTAATAAAACCTGCTCTTGAAAAATAACACAACAATTTTCTTTAAAACAAAGTAAAGCGTTATTTTACATTCAGATAATGCTGCTGAATTTTATTGCCGAACATATCAACTGAACTATTGACAAACAAATAATCTTAAGCAAGCAACCTTATGATATTGGCGGTAATGTTCTATCAGAGGACAGGAGTTCTCACATTTATCTCAAGAATGATTACCCAAAGGTTCAAACCAATATTTAACAATCAATGAAGCTATAAATGATGTAAATCAATATGTTATGTTTTATAATTATGAAAGAATACATTCTAAATTTCTAAAACCACCAATTTTACAAATTAAAATTTAGAAAAAAAGTATGAAAGTGGTCCAGTAATTAGGGCCAACCACCAAATTATGATTAGGTAAAGGTTTATTATTTGATAGTGAAAAAGAAAATATTTTAAAATATTTTACTAATAAAATTATTAGTGATAAATGATTTGAAAAATTATATAAATTTGGAATACAAGAAAGTTTACTTGGAAAAGTATATATAATGCCTATTATTTATAAAGATAATAGTACAAGTTTAAAAGTATTACCTAATTCATTTGCTGGTAGAGTTGCTAAATATAATGAAGAAGAACAATGTGCAGAATTCTTTTTTATAAATGAACAAGCAGATAGTGCAACTTTAACTTGAGTAATTGCTGAAAATGGAAAAATAAGATTTGAAACTTATAAAAATGATAATAAAAATGAAAAAGAAATTATTTTAGGAACAGCACATACAAAATTAAAACCTAATTTAATACCAAAATATAGTTATGAAATTAAAAATCCTTGAAATTATTTACCAATATTAGAAATAACAAATTTACCAATGGTTAATTTTTATGGTAATTCAACAACATTAAATGCATATCCAGATACTTATCCAGTTTGAAATTTAATTGAATATTATCATAAATCTTATACTCAAAGAAATGTTGATAGAGAATTAAATGTTACAACTTTATTTGGTGCATTTGATAATGAAACTGTTAAAAATATGATTGAACATGGAAAAATTATTGATAATCCTAAAAAAAATATTGTAGTTAATGTAGGTACTGCTGGCTATAATAAATCTGGTGCTGGTGGTATGGAAGTTATACAAGGTGATTTTAAAGCTAGTAATTATATTTTAGATAAAGATGATTTAGGAAAAGATATATGAAATGGTGCTGGATATGATTATAATGAATTTTCTGGTGTAAATTATGAAAATAAAACTAAATCATTAATAATAAAAATGATATGGAAACTACAGAAACTAAAATAAGTCATTATTCATATTATTTTATAGATTTTTGATATGTTATTAATTCATGAAAATTTATGAGATGGTGGTGATAGACCTTATAGTTTTAAATTTTACCTATTGCTATATGACTGACCAATTATTAAAACAAAAATGATTAGTCAAGATTAGCAGATAGAACAATATCATATACACAAGCTGTGCTGAATTAGATGAAGTAACAAAACAACAAACAAAAAAACATTATAAAGAAATAATGGAAGAAGATAAGAAGAAATAAAATTATTAGGAGAAAAGAAAATGATACATCAACAAATTCAATTAATGAAACATCTACATCTTCAATTAAAAAAGACAACAATTGCTAATTAAAGGTGTAGTTATTGAAAATATTTCCATTTATTAATAATGGAGCAATTCCTTTAACTGAAACAGTTATAAACACAGTAATAGTAAAATAGAGTGATTTTGGACAATATGAATTAATATTAACTGGTACTACTCCAGTTGTATGTATTTGAAAAATAGTGCAAAAATATATCAAAAAATAAAGGTAAAATTATTGAAGAGAGCACATATAAAGTTAATGGTCAAGATGAATTTATACAAAACAATATAAAATTGGTGATTATTGAAATGCTTATTTAATTGATGATACAAGTGGTGTTGATTTTAGTAATTTACCAAATAATCAAATATTTAAAACAGTACAAACAAAAAGACAATATACTTTAGTAATGTTTGAAGAACATATTACAATTGATGATTATTTACAATTTTTTTGTGTATTTAATGATGAAAATGAAAATATTGGTGGTAATAGTGGTAAAAATCAAGATAGACAATTATTATATATTTCAAATGTAACAAATTATTATAGTCCTTATAATGGTGCATTTAGTATGCAAGTATTAACTTTTAGTAGTTTAAATGATAGAGTAGTTTCTACTGGTCAAAATACACTTGATTTTGTACAATATGCAAGCCCAGGTAGTGGTTATGCTTTCCCTACTATTCAACAAGGAAAAGTAACTTTAAATCGTACTTTAATGCGTGATATTGGAGTAAGATATAGTCATAGACAAAGTTATGGATTAGAATTATTATCAAGTTGTTATTATTATGGAAGACCAATAATTCAAGGACAAGAACCAATACAGTGGTTGGCCCTAATTACTGGACCACTTTGGTGGTTGGCCCTAATTACTGGACCACTTTCATACTTTTTTTCTAAATTTTAATTTGTAAAATTGGTGGTTTTAGAAATTTAGAATGTATTCTTTCATAATTATAAAACATAACATATTGATTTACATCATTTATAGCTTCATTGATTGTTAAATATTGGTTTGAACCTTTGGGTAATCATTCTTGAGATAAATGTGAGAATCAGTTTTCTGATAGAACATTACCGCCAATATCCCCTTAAGTTGCTTTTGCTTAAGATTATTTGTTTGTCAATGGATTCAGTTGGATATGTCTTGGCAATATTAAAATTCAGCAGCATTATCTGAATGTAAAATAACTTTTGATTTGTTTTAAAGAAAATTGTTGTGTTATTTTCAAAGAGCAGGTTTTATTAAATCTTTATACTATTTATTAGAGCATTATTATAACTAACAACATTATTTGAATAAAAATCAATAATTACCAAAGGTATAATCAGCCTTCTTTAGTATTGATTTGTTTAGTATCCATTGATCAAATTTGATTAGAAAGTTGTGATTTTGCCTTTTTGTTGACTTTATCCATTGTAGGTATTCATTTATGTGCGATCTTTTTATTTTTACTATTATTATTTTTAGTTTGTTTTAAACTGGATGTTGTGATCTTTCATAATTTTTTCGCATTTGTTTTGTTGATAATTCTATATTTAAGTGAATGTTTTTTCTTGTTTTAATCATTCCTTTTAAATGCTGAAAAAATTCATGTAAATATCCATAAATTCTACCTTTTCTTGTGCAGATGAAATTCAATTAAAAATTTGCATAATTTTTTTGATATTTATGGTTACAATGATCAAGGTGATTTATTTCTTTTTTAATAGGTTTTTGTTTGTTTTTGAAGTAATATGTTGATCTGTTTAATTGAAGATATTGAAAGAATGTCTAATCAATGTGTTCTTTGTGATCCAATAATTTTAATTTTTTGATTAATATTTAATTTTCTAATAAATAATTCTATTTGTTTAATTTTATCCATTAATAAAAATCCTTTCATGTCAAAATTAGTGTTAATTATATAACACAATTGTTTTTCGAATACATTCAGGTTTTTTAAATTAATGGTCTAGTAAAAAGGGCTAAGTGCCAAGTGCCAAGTGCCTATTATTACTGATATAATAAGTCAAAGTTTACATCAAGGTGAAGAAAGACATACATTTTATAGTGATAATCCTTTTACTTATCAAGGTGATTATAATGAAATATCAATTGCACAGATTTAGATATAATAATATGGGTTATTTAACTGGTAATGCTTTTAATTGAACAACACAATATAAATTAAATCATGATGAATATGAAGAAACTGAAGAAACTACATTTAGTTATCCAGCAAATATATTACCACCAAGTCCTCAAAATATAGCAAAACAAATTGTAATAATTCCAGAAAATCCAAGTATAGAAGTTAATATACCAGAAACACATATATTTACTCATACAAAAGATAAATTAATATGAGACTATAATTCATGAGTAGAAAATGTAGTACCTAAAATCAAACCATTAGAAATAAATATTAATTTTAAAGATTATTTAGACCCTACATTATTAATCAAAACTTTTAATGATTTAAAAAGATATTATAAAAGTGTAGATGTATATTTACATTATGAATATGAAACAGATGAGTTTATTAATCATCAAACAGACGGTTGTTCTACAACTGAAATTTTTAAACCATCTAAAATTCAAGATTTGATTTTTTCAAAAGATTTAAAAGAATTATTAACATATAATAATTCATTAAACTTAAAATATTACGAAGAAAACAATACCACATATCATGGATTATATGCTGGATATTATGGTAATGGTAAAATAGGAATAGAAGTTGATAGAAATGAATATAATTTATATAATATTGAAAATACTTATATGCAAACTAAAATTGAAGATAATATTACTACACAAAGCATTGAAAATCAAAAAAATACATTATTAGGTTTTTGTGATTTATCTGATAAAGAATTTAAGTGAAAAATACAATTCTTCCCTAATATTATGCAATTAGAACTTGGTATATTTAGTGAAAAAGCAGTTTTAGGTTTAATTCAATACATAAGATATTATAAATATTATAAATTAAATATTTCAAAAATTGTCTTTAACCCAAGATAATTATGTTATAATCAAAATAAAAAAGTAAGGATAATTTTATGTTTTTATTAGCAAGTATAAGTAAAATATTAGCAATTAAATTAGCAATAATGGGAGCTCTTTTTTTAATATTTACTTTAATACCTGGTGTTCTGCTATTTTGTCATTCTGTATATGAAAATAAAAAAATAAATTTTAAAGAAAAAAAAACCATTATTGGTACTATATTTTTAATATTATCAATTTTATCTTTTATAGAAGTAATAATTTTTACGACTATTACTTAGTAAATTTCCCCACAATCTTAAATATTAATGTATAATATAAAAATACTTACCTAAGGGGTTAGAAAAGGTAAGTTATTGATGTTATGTGTTATTTATCTCATAGTTAGACTTAGGTTGGCACCTAATTAAAAAGTTACCTTAATTGGTAACTTTTTTTATATTGAGAAGATAAATGCATTTCCACTTATAGTTAAATGACCTTCTGTTATTTCATTCATTCCTAATATCATATCAAATCCATCTTTTTCCATAGAATTATTTTCTATAAGATATGCTGTTGTAGGAATTAAAAAACATGAATCATTATAACTTCTTTTATTAAAACTTAATCTTATTGGTTCTTTATTATAAATACCTAATATAACTTCATATGCATTTGTTTTCATATCTTTGTCAAAAATAGTACTTACAAATTTTTCTTTACCAAGTGGTTCTAATTTTAATTCATTAACTATTTTCTTAGTTATAATAGATGAGCCAGAACCAGTATCAATCATAGCTCTATATTCTTTAACTGGTTTATTTTCGCTATAAATAATATTACCATTTTCTAATTTTCCGCTACCGAGTACAACTTTTATAATTATTCTATTATTTATTATTGGTAATGATATCTTTCCCATATTAATAAACTCATTGTCTTTCTTTTGTTAATAATTGTTGTACAGAATATGGTTCATTATTAAATTTTTTATGAGCGGTAAAAAAAACTTCTTTATATGTCTTATATATTCCTACTATATTTTGATTTTTCAATAAAACATAATAACCAATTTTATCTTCATTTTCTTTAATTAATTTTTCTTTATTTTTTTGAAATCATTCATAATTTTTATCAACTTCTTCTTGATATTTATCTTTTTTCATATTTTCACCACCTTTCATATATTATCATTTTTTTAGTACTTATTTACTCCTTAT
>NZ_JALMUW010000025.1:0-14044 GCF_023846195.1 Spiroplasma endosymbiont of Lariophagus distinguendus | reverse complement strand
CCATACTTTATTTAAAAAATGATTTTTTTCTTTGAATTTATCCTTTAGATTTTTTATATGAATTTCATTTGTTTCTGAAAAATGTTTTAAATAAAAAGTTTCAAAATTTCAACCTTTAGGTAAGATTCAAATTCCTAGATTTTCAATACTTTGTTTTTCTTTAATTAAATATTTTTTTAATTGTTTAAAAATATTATCTTTATTTATAGAAAGAATATTATTTTCATGTTGAACATTTTTTTGATTATCATTGTCTTTTCAAATACAAATATAAGAAAATTTGCTTTTAATACCTCTAGCAATTAAAAAGTTAATAGTTTTTTTAATGTCTGTAATTTGATTTGCTTCTCTTTTAATAAATTTGATTTCATTAAATGGGATGTAACTTGGTTTTTTAATTTTAATATGTTCATTTAATTGTTTAAAATAAGTTTCTTCATCTAAGTTTTTAGTTTTTCCCTCATAACATATTATTAATAATGCCTGACAATTAATAATTTTATTACTCATCTGTACTTAGTATTTTTTAGTAAATCTATTATATATTTCATCAATACTATCACTGTCAGGGTGAGAATTAATAATTTCTAATATATAATTTTTTGAAAATAATTTATCATTTCTTTTAATTCCATAATTTTCAGAGTTGCTTAATTTTTCAAAATTATTATTTTGATTATATAAACTAACGTTAATACAATTATTATGTATTTTAGCTATATCAAAAATATAAGGATTATGTGTAGTAAATAGAAGTTGCGAATTGTTAGGATTATTTTGATTATAATAAAATATTCTTAATATTGTGTCAATAATTCTTGGATGAAACGAATTTTCAATTTCATCAATAATATATATTTTATTTTTATCATTATTCATAATTCTGGGCATTAAATAAAGAAATCTTTTTGTTCCCTCCGATATATTTTCAAATGGTACTTTTATTTCTTTATTGTTTTTATCTTTGACAATTGCAATAATATCATCATCATAACCATGATATTGTAAATCAATAATATTTGGATCAACAGCCTTAATTAGGATTTTTAAATTTTTTAATTCTTGTTTACTTTTGTCATTTTTAGATTTAAAAATTTTCTTTAAATCATGTGTAAGATGATGGTGTTCATAAACTCCAAAAACATTATCAAAAATTTCAATATTTTTTATAAATAAAAATAAGTTATTTATTAAATTAACTTCTTTTTCTTCAAATTTAAAAGTTATTTTTTCCTCATATTCAGAAATAGTTGCTACTCTTCATAATAAACAATAATCTTTATAATTTTCAAAAATAGTTTTTCATTCTGTAACTTCATTATTAATTTTTTCAAAAATAAATAATTTTTCTTTAATTAATTTGAAATGATCACTAAATTCTAAATCATGTTTTAATAAATTATTATTAATTATATATTCAAAACTAAATAGTTTTTTTTCTTTTCAAACCCACATATATTTTTTATAGTATTTTTATTAATTTCAAATTTATTAGTAACTATTTTCTTATATATATATATATATATTGTGAACTTGTCAAGAAAAGTGGACAATAAAAGTAACCTTTTATTAAATTTTATAAAATAGCGTTTGTAAGTGTTAAATTTATAGGTATGAAGTAATTATTTGTTGGTTTGGAATGAGCTAATCGATATTCGATTGGACTCATTCCTTTTAATTTGTTGAGGTCGATAATTATTATAAAAGTAAATATTTAGGTAAGTTGTCTTGTATTCATTCAATAGTTCTATTTTTTCTTGGAATTTGATATAGAAATTCTGTTTCATTTATTCCAAATCAAGTTTCAGTAGCACCATTATCACAGGAATTACCTCTTCTAGACATTGAAATTTTTATTTTTAATTCATCACATAAAATTTTATAAGAAGGATTTGTATAGTGAAATCCTTGATCTGATTAATGGAAATTCATAAGTAGGTTTTTGAGCATTAACTCAAGAAGCTGGATAATGTTTGGACAACAAATAATAATGTCCTAAACTTGCACTTATTTTATAATCTAATATTTCATTATTATGAAAATCTTTAACAATTGATAAATAATATGTTTTACCATTAGTTAATAAATAAGTTATATCAGTACCTAATTTTGATTTAAATTAGTAGTTGAAAAAATCACGTTTTAATAAATTATCATATCTTAAACTTCCTGATTTAATTTCTATAATCAAATTTTTTTATACAGACAGCTTTTTAAACTCATATTTTCATATATCTATATACAATGTAAATTTTAATTTTAAATTATAAATTTTGTTAATTCATAAAGTTATCATTTATAACCATAAATTTCTTGAAATTCATAAAAAATATTTTAATTATATTGAAAAACAAAAATGTATCATTTATTAAATTCATTCATTCAACTTGAATTGCTTATAATATCCTGATTTTAGAGCATTTAATAATCAACATAAATAACTAATCTGATATTTTTTTCAATGAGAAAATCACAAAATATTTCTTCTTTTTGTCAGTTTTCTAAATACTTTTTATATCGTTCATTGCACTCAATATATTCAATTAATTCTTGTTTGTCATTTCATTAAAATTTAAAGATTTAGGTCAGCCTGTTGCGTTTTAGCACAAATTCCATTGCCATATTCTAAACCTTTTTCACCTAATAATTTATATAACTAATTCATTCTTTTATTGATGATCATGTACCATACTCTATTGGTTTTATCAATTGTTTTAATTTTACTTATTTTTATTATTTTTAACTTTTCTTCTTTTGATAGTCATTTAGCCATAAAAAAATGAACACCTTCCTTAAAGTATTTTTAACACAAAGGTTACAATTCTGTGTCTACTTTATTCTAGATGTTCAAAAGAAGATTTACCAGTTGCATTACCGCCAATAATACCAGCTAAATTAAATGTATATAAAATATTAGTATTAGTTAATTTATGTGTTATAGTAACATTTTTATTTTTATTAGCTATATTTTTATGAGTATAGTATTCTATTTCTGCATTTGTTAAACTTTTAAAACCTTTAATTTTAATTTTAGTTAACATATACTTTCTCCTTTTTAATTTATGTTACAGAAATATAGTAACATAAATTAAATAAATGTAAAGTTAAATATTAAAATTTTACCCCATAATTCCAGCTTCATATAAATGTTTAAAGTGACCTTCTTTAACTTTTAATTCATCAAAAGTACCAACTTGAACTAAACCTTTTTCTTTTTCTAAAACTAAAATCTTATCAACAGTTTTAATTGTTGATAAACGATGGGCAATAATAATACTAGTACGACCAATCATTAATTTATTAAATTGTGCTTGTATTTCCTTTTCGACAATATTATCTAAGGCACTAGTAGCTTCATCTAAAATTAATAGTTCTGGATTTTTTAAAAAGATACGAGCAATAGCTACTCTTTGTTTTTGCCCACCAGATAAGTTAATCCCACGTTCACCTAAAATTGTATTATAACCATTAGGTAATTGTTCAATGTAATCATGTAAGTTAGCTTTACTTGCAGCAATTTTGATTTCTTCTAAAGTTGCTCCTTGCTTAGTATAACTAATGTTTTCGGCAAATGTGCCAAATAAAATTTGTGGATCTTGTTCAATATAGCCAATATGATGTAAGTATTGTGCTAAGTCAATATCACGTAAATCAGTATTATTATTAATTAAAATTCTTCCTTTAGCGGGGTCATAGTAACGTAGTAATAACTTAGAAATAGTAGTTTTTCCGACACCAGTTGCACCAACAATAGCATAACTTTTACCTTTTTCAAAAGTGAAAGAGAAGTTATTTAAAATTCAGTCTTCTTTTTCATCATAGCGGAAATTAACATTTTCAAAAATAATATCACTAGTAATTTGTTTTACTGGTAAGGCTTTTTCTTTATTAACTATTTTTGGTTTAATATTAAGAATTTCATTAACTCTTAAAATTGAAGTTGATGTTTTAGCTCAATTACCTAAGAATTGAATACTTTGAATAACTGGGAAAATTAAAGTGTTGACTGCTAATAAAAAAGCAATTAGTGTTGGAACACTAATGATGTGTTTACTTACAAACATGAAACCAGCAACTAAACCAACAATGTTAATTCCTGTTAGCAATGTAATTAGTAATGCTCTAGTAAAACTTTCAAAAGTAATAGTTTTTTTTGCTGCTTGGTAATATTTAAGATGTTCATTAGAAAATCTTTTATTTTCACTTTTTTCTGTAGCATTACTTTTAATTAAAGTAATAGTATTTAGTCGATCAGTAATATCAGCATTAACTTCAGTGTAAACTTTTCTTCATTTATAGTTTAAATAACGAATAATTTGAACATTTAATACTGATATTATTAAAATTGATAAAACAATACCTAAAACAATTAATGATAATTGTCAATTTAAAGAAAAAATAACGTAAATTGAACCAAAAAAAGTCACAATTGAACTAAGCATAGTTAAAGGAATAGATTGCATATTTTCACCAATAACACTAGTATCACTAATTAGTTTTGTTAAAGTGTCACCAATTTTGCGGTCTTCATAATATGACATATCTAAATCTAGTAAATGTTTTAAAACTTTATTTCGATATTCAATTTCAACTTTAACACCAATGATGCTTCCTGTTAAATTACGAAAGTACATAAATAATCCTGATGCAATTTGTAAACTAATTAAAATATAAGCTAAAGTAGTAATTTTTTCTCATTGAAAACCATCGGGGGTAGCTAAAAAATTATTAGTAATTTTAGGAATAATCACTGAAATTATTGAAGAAGCAATAGTGGTTAGTATTGCAATTAGATAAAGTAGTGGATATTTTTTAAAGTATTTAATAACTGCGCTTAAGAAACCACTTTTTTTTATTTTTAATTCATTATAATCAGTCACGCTTTTTTTTATTTTTGCTGTTGTTTTTTCTTTTGTCGGCGAAGCAGTAATTTTTGTTTTATTTTTTTTGGACATAATATTTGATCTCCTTATTAATAATTTATTTTTATTTGTTATAGTGGTAAACCCAATTCTTTTAATGGAATATAATTAAAAAAATAACGACAATTACTATCTATTATATAATTTAAAGTATCTTTATATTCTGGTTTTTTAAATCAATCACTTAATAAATATCAGTATTCAATTTTGCAATTTAATATTGATAAAAGTTTTTGTCATTGTTTTCTTTTAAAATCACAAGTTTGTAGTTTTTCATCAACACTGAACGAAAGGGTCACCTCTAAGTTGCAATAATTATACTCTAGTGAAAAAGTAATTGAAACACTTTTTCTGGAGTATTTTTTATTTTTGTATGAAATCTTGTATTGTTATATTTTCAAATAGCATGATTCATATATAATAAAAATGTATTTTTATTTTTGAATTTTTGTCTTTTAAAATAAACAACTTTTAAAGTTTTAAATACAGTTTCTACAAGTGCATTTTGATATGAAGCATAGCCATCTGTCATGCTTAATTGAATATTATTTTTTCGCATAATTTCCAATAATCATGAGTTCTAAGTGTATTCCACGATCGGTATGAATAATTGTATTGTATAAATTATATTTATTAGTCATATCTTTTAAAGATTTTATAAGGTGTGACTTTTCTTGATTTTTAGATCCAGTGATGATGTAAAATTTTTCGTGAATAAAAAATCAACAAATGCTCACAAATACAATTTTGATTATTATTTTAAATTCACTAATATCTAAACAATTTTTTCTAATGGTTTATTAACTTTAAAGCTAATGGTATCATCAGCTTGTTTTTTTTAATAAATTAGGTGCTATAAATTTATGTTGTGCTTTTAATTTTGATTTTTTTCCATAAGTTCCTTGTTTATGTTGTTTTTAAACCTAATCTTTTCATTGCTGAAAGTGATTTTTTCTACCAATTTTTAAAATAGCACCATTCGTTTATGACCATATTCTTGTGACAACCTAATCTTTATCATCATCATAAAAGATTAAATTTATTGCTTGATCATAACTATCATCAAACTTTGGTTTTCATTCTGGACATCCGCAGATATTTCACTTACAATATCCTTCATTAGAAATTTGTAATAAATTTAATAGAAAAGATTTTTATCCCTTTTCAATATGAGATTTTAACAATTTTATAACATTCTAAATGAGTTTAAAAAGTGAAATGGTTTATTTTTTGCGTGGTTTAGGTTTTGCTTGTGGTTTTTTCAATTTTGACTGCGGTAGAGATAAGACTTTTCCAAAATTTCAATTTTAGTTTGTAGTAAAAATAATTCTTTTTCAACTCGTTTTTCATAATTTTTTAATGATTCTTTTGGTCTTTTCTTAAAATCTCTACTCACAGTATTTACCTCTTGTTTTTTAATTTTAGTTCTTTTTGAAACTAAACTTTTTTCACCTTGCAAGTATCATTTTTGAATTCAAATATAAATTATTTTTCTACTGATTTTATTTTCTTTGCTTAATGTTGTAGCAGATTTACCAGCAAAATATTGTTCTATGATTTTTAATTTTAGTTCCTTATTATATCTTGTCATAAAAAGAGTCTCCTTACTAAGTTAAAACATTGTTTTTTGCAACTTAGGGGTGACTGAACATCTAGAATAAAGTAGACACAGAATTGTAACCTTTGTGTTAAAAATACTTTAAGGAAGGTGTTCATTTTTTTATGGCTAAATGACTATCAAAAGAAGAAAAGTTAAAAATAATAAAAATAAGTAAAATTAAAACAATTGATAAAACCGCATTAGAGTATGGTATTGGTCGATCATCAATAAAAGAATGAATTAAAGCATATAAATTATTAGGTGAAAAAGGTTTAGAATATGGCAATGGAATTCGTGCTAAAAAAACCAAAAGAACAGGTCGACCCAAATCTTTAAATTTTAATGAAATGACAAAACAAGAATTAATTGAATATATTGAGGCAATGAACGATATAAAAAAGTAACGGACTTCTCCCCACATGTACTTGTGGAGGAAACAATGAAATTGAATGAGTTCAACAATACTTTTCAAACAGAACAAGATTGTTTGAAATATATAGTAAGTTTGAAGGAAAATAAATGTATCAGGTGTTATTGAACAAATTTGAATACTTCTGATTTAAGAAGAATAAGATGTTTGAAATGTCATCAAACATTTAGTATTCTTCATGGCACCATTTTTTACAAGTCACAAATACCTTTGAAATCTTGGTTTTATCTCATCTTTAGATGAATAAACACCAAACATGGAATTCCATCAACTGATGTTGCAAAAGAATTGGGGGTAACTTTGAAAACTGCTTGAAGAATGGGTCATAAAATCAGAACTTGTATTATAAACAAGAATCACAATTTATTGTTGAGGGCATAGTGCAAATGGATAGAAATGTATCTTTCACATAGGTTTAAAAACAAAGGAAGATCCCAGTGAATAAAACCTTGATTGTTAGTATTTATGAAAAACAACCAATAATTGGTTGTGAAAGTATTGAAAAATGCAAAAAGTAAAAATCTTTTGCAGTTTGCAGAAACCCACATTTCTTCAAAGTGTGTCATGTACATACTGATTTTTGAAAGGATATTGCGATTTTAAATCGGTTTTCACTAAGCATGAAACAGTCAATCATCAAGATAGCTATGTTTCAAAAACTGGTGTAAATACCAACCAAATTGAATCAGTTTGAAAACATATAAGAAGAACATTTAAAACACATATCAAAGTTGCAAAACATCATGTTCATTTATATGCAAAAGAAGCTGCATATAAATTCAATAAGATACCTAGTTTTGAAATTGTAATGCTATGTTTGATTTAAAAATGTGGGGAGAAGTCCGTAGATAGGCTTTTCTCAGCATTTATGTGATAAAATTTAAAAACGGACTTCTCCCCACATGTACTTGTGGAGGAAACAATGAAATTGAATGAGTTCAACAATACTTTTCAAACAGAACAAGATTGTTTGAAATATATAGTAAGTTTGAAGGAAAATAAATGTATCAGGTGTTATTGAACAAATTTGAATACTTCTGATTTAAGAAGACTAAGATGTTTGAAATGTCATCAAACATTTAGTATTCTTCATGGCACCATTTTTTACAAGTCACAAATACCTTTGAAATCTTGGTTTTATCTCATCTTTAGATGAATAAACACCAAACATGGAATTCCATCAACTGATGTTGCAAAAGAATTGGGGGTAACTTTGAAAACTGCTTGAAGAATGGGTCATAAAATCAGAACTTGTATTGCAAACAGAATCCAATTTATTGTTGAGGGCATAGTGCAAATGGATGAAATGTATCTTTCACATATGGGTTTAAAACAAAGGAAGATCCTTGGTGAATAAAACCTTGATTGTGTATTTATGAAAAAAACAACCAATAAATTAATTGTGAAAGTATTGAAAAATGCAAAAAGTAAAAATCTTTTGAGTTTGCGAAACCACATTTCTTCAAAAGTGTCATGTATACATACGATTTTTGAAAGGATATTGCGATTTTTAAATCGGTTTTCACTAAGCATGAAACAGTCAATCATCAAGATAGCTATGTTTCAAAAACTGGTGTAAATACCAACCAAATTGAATCAGTTTGAAAACATATAAGAAGAACATTTAAAACACATATCAAAGTTGCAAAACATCATGTTCATTTATATGCAAAAGAAGCTGCATATAAATTCAATAAGATACCTAGTTTTGAAATTGTAATGCTATGTTTGATTTAAAAATGTGGGGAGAAGTCCGTAGATAGGCTTTTCTCAGCATTTATGTGATAAAATTTAAAAATAGTACATAAAGGGAGAAAAGCCTTAAAAATAAAAATTTCAATGTCTAGAAGAGGTAATTCCTGTGATAATGGTGCTACTGAAACTTGATTTGGAACAATGAAAACAGAATTTCTATATCAAATTCCAAGAAAAAATAGAACTATTGAATGAATACAAGACAACTTACCTAAATATATTTACTTTTATAATAATTATCGACCTCAAATCAAATTAAAAGGAATGAGTCCAATCGAATATCGATTAGCTCATTCCAAACCAACAAATAATTACTTCATACCTATAAATTTAACACTTACAAACGCTATTTTATAAAATTTAATAAAAGGTTACTTTTATTGTCCACTTTTCTTGACAAGTTCACTCCTTAGTTACAATTATTTGTTTATATTATTACAATACTATTTAGTTTATTAAACTTCCCTTTTCTTTAATATTATATATTAAATAATTAATAAATAAGTATTTTACTATAGATACTATTTATTAATTTTTATTACTTCACGTTTCATATATTGTTAAAAACTTATTATTTAATGGTTTTTTTTGTTCTATTAAATGCTTTTTTAAAATTTCTAGATAGTATTTAAAAGCAACAGTTAAATCTTGAAAGGCAAGTTTTCTTAATTCTTCAACATAATAATGGTTACGTTCAATTGATATTTTATCTGCTAATAATACTATTAATTCTAAAGGTTTCATTTCAGTTGCACCAGTAGTATGTTTAGCAATTGCATGAAGAACTAAATCATCATGGTACTGATAATGATTTTTTAAATACAATGCTGCTACATAACCATGTCAAATTGGAAATGGTTCTTGTAAAAATTCTTTATTATATTTTGTTAAAAATTTAGTCATTTTATTTTTACTTCAATGTTTGCAAAGGTCATGATAAGTGCCTGCAATTAGGGCTTTATTAGCATCTTCGTTATAATGGATTGCTAATTTAACAGCCATTTTACCAACATTAATACAATGTTCAGTTCTATTGTTATCTAAATTTGCTTTTAAACGCTCATAACTATATATTAAATTATTGTTAATATAATCATTAATTTTTATATCAATTTGATTAATAATTTCACCATTTCTAATTTTGGCAGAGCTAATATCACTACTTGGTCGAACTACTAAATTTTGACACTTGTATTTTGACATTAGTTCTAATGTTTTACGATAATGAGGGCGATTAACAACAATAATTTTAACTAAATTAATTAACTGTTCAATTCCTTGTCATTTATTTAAGGTATATAAATTATCAGAACCGATAATAAAAAAGAATTTGTGATTTGGATAGTTTTCAATAAAGTAGTTAATAGTATTAATAGTATAACTAGGTTGTTTACTTGTTAGTTCATAATCATTTAATTTTATTCAAGAATAGTTTTTAATAACTAAATTAATCATATCGACTCTTTGTTGATCGCTGGCACTGACACTGTCTTTTAACGGATTTTGTTTTGTTGGTAAAATTCAAACTTCATCAAGTGAAAGTTTATGATAAGCTGTATTTGCAATATTTAAATGTTGATTATGAAATGGATCAAAAGTTCCACCAAAAATACCAATTCTTTTCATTATTTGCTAGTTCCTAATGATTCTAAAATTTCTTTATTATATTTTTTTGTTCTTATCATTTTAATTTCATGTAAATAAGGTGGATGTCCATTAATTCATGGCGTTTCTAAAATTTTTATTTTAGTAAGCAACAATGGATGATAAATAATGTTAATTAAAGTTTGAAAACCAAGGTAACCCATTCCTAAGTTAGCATGACGATCTTTATGAGCATTGATTGGGTTTTTAGAATCATTAACATGAATAACTAATAATTTATCTAATCCAATAAGTTGATCAAATTGTTGTATTACTTGTTCTAAATTATTATTAAGATCATAACCAGCATCAGATAAGTGACAAGTATCTCAACAAACACCAATTAGTTCGGGTCTTTTTACATTATTAATAATATATTGAAGTTGTTCAAAAGTAGTTCCTACTTCACTACCTTTTCCTGACATTGTTTCCAAAGCAATTTTTACAGTTTGTTTTTCTAAACATGCTGCATTTAGTCCTTTAACAATTTGATCTAAAGCAGTTTGTGGTAAAGCACCAACAGCGCTACCTGGATGTAAAACCAAAGTTTTAATGCCAATATCTTGACAGCGAATTATTTCTTGTCGTAAGAAATCTACTGCTAATTGGTAAGTACTTTTGTTAATACTATTAGCCAGATTAATAATATAAGGAGCATGGACAATAAGATTATTAATATTAATATTTTTTTCAATTAGTTTTTCTGTAAATTCTTTAATAAATAATGCTTTGGTTGGTTTACGAATTGTATTTTGTGGAGCACCTGTATAAAACATAAACGTATTGGCATTATAACTTAGAGCTTCTTCAAGAGCACCTAATAAATATTTTGGTGCTTTCATTGAAACATGAGATCCAATAATTAATTTGTCATTTTCCATCTTGCTTCCTCTTTCATTATTAATTTTCATCAAAAAGTTTTTTTCTTCTTGCAATTGCTTGTGTTTTTTTAATTTTCTTAATTGATGCTTTAATGTGTTGTTTTCTTGTTTCTTTTTTTATTGCTTCTAAATCTTTATTAAATTTTTTCTTATAACCAGGAGTTACATTTTTATTTTTTTTAAAGCGATTAATAACATATTGTTCTTCTTTATTTCTTTCTATTTTTCGTTTATGAGCAATGATGTTGTCATTAGTAATTTCTGGTAGTAACTTATTATCTTTAATTTTATAGTATTCTATTGGAACGTTTAAATTTTTTAACTTATGAATAGTAGAATTATCACTCTTATCATAAAATACATAAGAAATACCTGAATAGTTAGCTCGTCCTGTTCGCCCTGCTCGATGAAAATAATATTCTATATTATTTGTCGGTAATTGTAAAGAGATAACATGAGATACCCCTTCAATATCAATACCACGTGCTGCGATATCTGAACAAACAACATATTGATATTCAAAATTTTTAATACGTTTAAAAGTTTGAGAACGTTCTCGTGCTGGTAATCCACCATGTAAGATTGCTACTTTTTTATTTTCTTCAATTAAGACGTTTGCAATTTCTTCAATATTTTCTTTGTTATTAACAAAAATTAAACATAAATAAGGATCAAACATTGTTAATAATGATTGTAGTTGTTTTTTACTATCTTGATGATGACGATTAATAAAAATATGTTGAATTTTTTGAGATTTATTATCAATACTAATTGTAGTAGCATTAGTAATATATTTTTTTAATCAAGTAACTAGTTGGGGTAATATTGTTGCTGAAAAAGTCATAATTTGAGTATTTTTATTCATTTTAGTAATTAAAAAATCTAAATCTTCCATGAATCCCATATCAAATAACATATCACATTCATCAATAACTAAAGTGTTAGTAGTAGTAATTGCTAACATATTAAGTTCATATAAACGTTTTAATCTAGTTGGAGTACCAATTACAATTTGTGGTTGATTATTACTTAAATTATTACTTTGACGAATAATATCTTTGCCACCCACTAAACAAGCAATGCTAATATTTTGATCTTTGATTAAAGCTTTTAAAAAATTGAACGTTTGTTGAGCAAGTTCACGAGTAGGTGTAATAATAACTGCTTGTGTTACTTTTAAAGTAACATTACAATTATTTAAAATTGGAATTAAATAAGTATGAGTTTTACCACTACCAGTAGCACTTTTAATAATTAAGTTTTTATTAGTTAATGCTAAAGGAATGATTTCAGTTTGGACTGGTGTTGGATTAATTAGTTTTTCTTTTTTTAAATTTTCAATTAGTCATGGTTGTAAATTAAATTGTTGAAATGACATACGTTCACCTTTTTCTTTAATGCAATATTAATATTTTATCTTATTTTTACTAAGTTCTTTAAAAAATAAGATAAAAAACTTTATTAAAAGTAATAATAATTACTATTTTAATGTTTAAGATTATTAATTTTCAAAAAATAAAAAAATACATCAGTAATTTATACAACTAATTGTTTATCTAAATTTCTAATCTAATAAAAGTAAAATGTCAATAGATTATTTGTAATCATGTAAAATTAACTTAGAAAAAATTTAAGGGCTTAGAAAAGAGGTTTGTAATTTATGTCAGAAGAAGATGAAGAAAAAAAGAAAAAGAAGAAGAAATCAACAAAAATTATTGTTGGTCTTATCGGCTCTGCAGCTTTAATTGGAGCCACCATTGCTGGTGGTATGACAGCTATTGCTGAAACAGAAGGAGAAAAAGAAGAAGAAGAGGAAGAAAAAAATAAAAAAAAATCAAATGGTTCGATCTCTAAACAATCATCAATTAGTGATAATAAACGAATTTTAGCAGTAATTTTAAAAAGCAAAACAAATTTGCAATTAAAAACTGAAGACAAATTGAAAATGACAAGTCCAGAAACTGTAAAGGAGGTTATTAAAGAGAGACTAATTGAAAGTAATCCACAATCAAATTTAATAAAAGAAAAAATTATTTTAGGTAATTTAAAATATAATAATATGAACATTAAACCAACTACTTTAACAGTTGAAATGACTTATGATGACCCTTTAGTTATTGGAAGTGTAATTTTAAATATAATTTATCCAAAATAAAAGATAAGCAGAACTTGTTTATAAAATGACGCAAATTTATATATTAAGAAAATTTAGGGGGTTATTTATATGCAAAATAATTTAAATATAATGTTTTTAGTTAATTGATCAGATTTTTCAATAAAGGACTGAATAATCATAGGATTATCAATATTATTATTAATGCTAACTTTTATTTTTATTTTAGTTATTTTTCTTTTTAAAAGAAAAAGATTTAAGTTTAAAATAAACAATATTATAAGTGATAATTTAGTAAAAATAGGTAAAAATAATTATAAATTTTCAAGTAGAAATGCTTTTATACTCTTTAATGAAATTAAATCAATAATTTTAGATAAGCGTTATAAGTATTTTTATAAATTTAAAAAGAGATATAAAGATGGTAGTTTAAATAATGAACTTTTTGATATAGTTCAAAAATATTATTTAAAAAATGAAAAAGAATTAAAGAAAAAACCAAAACCTTTATTTGAAAATAAAAAAAATGATAAACCCAGTGATGCTGTTAATAAAAAAGATGATAAAAAAGTTAAATTTGTTTTTGATGATCAAGAAATGACAGTAAAAATTGAAGAAGATAAATAAAACTACTCAATTGAGTAGTTTTATTTATTTATAACTATTTTTTATCTTTTAAAAATATGTATAAAAATTTAA
>NZ_JALMUW010000024.1:0-15822 GCF_023846195.1 Spiroplasma endosymbiont of Lariophagus distinguendus | reverse complement strand
TAATTTTATTTCTTTATTATTAGAAAGAAATAAAAAAACCTATTTGTTCAAGATTAACTTAATTCATTTTTAAATTCATAAATATGAATATCAGTTTTATCAACAACAAAACCAATAACATACGAAATACCACAAAGAAAATCAATAATTCTTCTTCGATCATTTTCAACAGTTGTTGTTAAATTAACTTTAATTGGTTTTTGTAAAATCATAGCATTAGCAACTGATTCAATTTCTTGATAATTTTTAGGAGCAAATTCTTGTATTTGTTCTTGAAAACTGGTTTTATAATTACTATTTTCATCATTGTCTTTATATTTTTTACTTCTTCATCCCATAATTAATTAAACTCCCTTTCGTCTTCGTAAAAATGATGGTAAATCATCATCTGCTTCCATTGCTGCTTCTTGGACTAAATTTTGTTGTTCTTCTTCTTTTTTCTTTGTTTGTTCTTTAATTTCTTCACTTAAATATTGAGTCTTATTGGTAATAAATTCATGATTATCAACTTTTGAACTATAAACAAAATTATTAGCATTAGCACCTTCTTCATCAAAACCAGTGGCAATAACTGTTACAATCATTTCATCATTTAAATTTTCATTAACAGCAACACCAAAAATGATATTAACATCATTACCCGCAGCATCACGAACTAAATCAACAGCAATATTAGCATCAGTTAATGTCATTGTTGTTCCACCAGTAACATTAACAATAGCATTTTTAGCACCCTTAATTGTCACATCATCAAGTAAAGGAGAAGAAATAGCTTTTGTTGCGGCTTGTTTAGCTTTATGTTCACCCTTTGACATTCCAATACCAAATAAAGCATTACCTTTATTTTCAATAATAGTACGAACATCAGCAAAATCTAAATTTATTAAAGCAGGAACAGCAATTAAGTCAGTAATAGTCTGTACACCTTGACGTAAAATATTATCTGCTTCTTTAAACGAATCTTTAAGAGGGATATTACCAATTACTTGTAATAATTTATCATTAGAAATAATAATAATTGCATCAACTTGTTTCTTTAAATTTTCAATTCCAACTATAGCATGAGCATTACGATTACGTCCTTCAAATTTAAATGGTTTAGTAACAATAGCAATTGTTAAAGCACCACATTCTTTAGCAATTCTTGCAACAATTGATGCAGCACCAGTACCAGTACCACCACCCATACCAGCAGCAATAAAAACCATATCTGCACCATCTAAAGCACGTTTAATTTCTGCTTCACTTTCAATTGCGGCTTGTTTACCAATTTCGGGATTAGCTCCTGCTCCAAGTCCCTTTGATAATTCTTTGCCCAAAATAATTTTATTTTCAGCTGGTGATGCATTAACTACTTGTGCATCAGTATTAGCAACATAAAAATCAACACCTTGTACCTCTGCTTCAATCATTCTATTAACAGCATTATTACCAGCACCACCAATACCAATTACCCGAATTGATGCTATTGGTTTAAATTGTGAATTATTATGTTCCATTTTATTTTCCTCCTGAGTAATCAAATTGTCTTCTTCTATTTACTACCATCATTATACTGATAATTTGGTTGAAAGGGGGAATTATAATGCTTATTATCATGATTATTAGAATGCGTATAATGATTTAATTTTGATACAATTTCTGGTTTATGTATTGATGAAATATAATTATTACTAAAAACATTTACTAAATGTTGGTAGTGAGTATTACCGATTAAAGTAGTTCACTGATAACTATATGCACCAGGAGTTTGACTGAGCATATATTTTACTTCTTTTAGTTTGCTATTATTTTTAAAATAGTTGGCAAAACCACATAAACCAATAGTAATTCCCGTAAAAATAGTTTCCATATCTGAACTATTATTATCACTAACTTCATCAAGAAAATATTCAATACAAGAAATAATTTCATTAATTTGTCTTTTAACTGTTGCTTGTAAATCAGTTTTTGTTAAACGAACAATAGATTTTGTTTGATCATCAACATACTTATCAACAACAACATCGCATAAATAATTACTACTTATATTAATAATTTTTTGTAAATATCTTTCAGCTTTATCATAACCACAATGCATTTGCTTCATTAATGATTGAATTATTTGATTTCAACCAATTTTAATATTAGTTGTTGCAAATAATACTGAATTACTAAAAACACTAATCTTAGTACTATTAATATTTCAATCAACTAAAACTGTATTACGATTAAAATCAGTATTTTTAATATTACATACTAATGCAAATTGATCTAAAGTAACAGTTAACAATTCTGTTTCGGCATTAGTTAATACTTCGAGGTGAGAATTATATAAACTTTTAGGTAATGAATAAACTAAAGCATCAACATGCATAACTTGTCCTTTTTTTGCAATTGGTAATTGTTCATTACCAATTGCATGATCAACTTTAAAATTGTATGGTTTAGTTAAACAAATAATTTCACTATTATCAATAGTAATGTTTTTAGCCATTTCAATCACTTTACTACAATCTTCATCAGTGATAATGTGATTAGCATCTTTAAAATCAAATGATGCTTGTGATTGATAAATTTTTAAATTATTTGAAGGTAAAGTTAAGGCAATACGTTGTACTTTTATATTTAAAGTATTATTAATTTTATTAATAATTTGCCTTAATAACTTACCTGTAGCAATTGAATTAATAATTACACCATTTTCAGAAAACTGTTCAGTATCAACAGTTTCTTTATATAAAACCTGAATTTGATTATTAACATAATTATTAACCATAACTTTTAAACTAAAATCTTCAATTTGACATACAACATATAGTTCTTGAAAATTCATATTGCTCACCTCCAAACATTTTTATGAATCAATATAAGTAATAACTCTTAGTTTTGCACTTCGTGCTCTTGGATTTTTATTTATTTCATCAGGCTTTGGTGTAATTGGTTTTTTAATTATTAACTGATATTTTGTTTTTCAATTATTGTGAACTGGTAATTTAGCATATAATTGTGCTTGTGGATCAATTAAAACTTCATTAAAAGTTTGTTTAACAATACGATCTTCTAAAGAATGAAAACTAATAACAACAATTCTACCATTAGATTTTAATAATTTCAAAGATTGTTTTAAAGAAGATTTTAATGTTTCTAACTCATTGTTAACAGCAATTCTTAATGCTTGAAAAGTCTTTTTGGCAGGATGATGATGCTTATTTAATACTCTTACTGGTAATGATTTTTTAATAATCGTAACCAATTGTAAAGTGGTATCAATTGGTTGAAAAGTTCTTGTTTTAATAATATTTTTAGCAATACTACTAGCAAATACTTCTTCACCATAATTTTTAATAATTGTTTTTAATTGCTCATAATTATAATTATTAACAATATCTCACGCATTTAATTTTTGACTTTGATCCATACGCATATCTAACTTAGCATCTTTCATATAACTAAATCCTCTAATATCTTCATCAACTTGTGGTGATGATATACCTAAATCATATAATATACCATCAACTTTAGTAATATTTCTTTTTAAAAGCTCAGATTGAATATTTGCAAAATTACTTTTAATTATTTCATATTTATCTTTAAAATCTTTTAAAATAATTTTACTATTATCAATGGCCATTTGATCTTGATCAAAAGCATATAGTTTGCCAGAGGTAAGTTTTGATAGTATAACTTTACTATGACCTGCTCGTCCTAATGTACAATCGACATAAATACCATCAGGTTTAATATTTAAGAAATCAATTGCTTCTGTTAACATTACAGAAATGTGTCTTGCATTGATATTATTCATAATTTTTATATCTCATCTAGAGCTGCTGCTGCCGACTCAAATTTATCCTTGGTATCTTGATTAAAACTATTTCAATTAGTTTCTGATCAAATCTCAATTTTATTGGATAGTCCAATCATAATTACTTTTTGTTTAATATCAGCTAGTGTCAATAATGAATGTGGAATATTAATGCGACCTTTACTATCAATAGTTAATTCTTCTGAATTAGCAAATACTTGTCTTGCTAAAATTCTGGCTTCTTTCTGACCTTCGGATTGTGATAAGATTTTATCTTGTCATTTAATAAATTCAATTTCGTTACGAATAACTAAACAGCCTTCAAAACCTTTAGAAACAATAACAATCTCATTGTTATGAAAATAACTTCTAAACTTAGAAGGAATTATCATTCGTTTCTTTTCATCTAATGTTGACAATGATTGTCCTAGTAGCATAATATCACCCACACTTTCCCACTATTACCCATATTATATAACCTTTGGCATATAATTGCAATTGATTACTTTAAATGTATGACTAGTCAGTAAAATAAAAGAACATATAATAATAAAAAATAAAAACTCATTTACTTTAAAAAAATAAAGAAATGAGTTAAAACTTTTTAAATTTACCGTTTGTCAATATTATATGCTTTTATAAAAAACAAATATAATATTTTATTATATTATTCTAAGTTTTATTATAATTACTTACTTAGAAATTAAATACTTTTGATCAAATTAAATAGTGTTATTAATAAAAAAGTTTTTAAATTTAGGTAATTTATTAGAATTAGAAATTGCTGAACCAACAGCAAAATGAGTGTGATCTAGTACATTGGATACATCTCAATTTGAAAGATCTTGATCAAATAATACTGAGCCAGCAAACATACCAGTCATAATTCTTACATTGGATACATTTCATTTTGATAAATCTTTATTAAATGCTAAAGTATTGGCAAATGTACCAACCATATCTTCTACACTAGATACATTTCAAGTTGATAAATCTTGATTAAATAAAAAACAACCAGTAAACATACCGCTCATACTTCTTAGAACCTGTTTAGGATCTTTTTAATAAAATTGAAATAAAGGAAAGAACAACCATTTGTAAGCTAGTATTTAATTTTCTTTCACAATTTTTTCATAATCTTCTGCATTTTTCTAATCATGCAAAACTTCGTTCTACAACTCATCTTTTTGGCAATAATACAAAAGAATGTAATTCATTACGTTTGATAACTTCAACATTTGCATTTATGATTGTTTTGATTTTAAAAGCAAATTTTTCACCAGTATAACCAGCATCTACTAGTATTTTTTGAACTTTAGATAAATTTTCTTTTTCATTTTCAATCATTATTATAGCACTGTTACGATCTGTTTTTTCTGCTGTGGTTATGTAAATTGCATGTGGTAAGCCTTGAGAATCAACAGCAATATGACGCTTTATTCCTGAAATTTTTTTACCAGCATCATAACCTTTATTTTTAGCAGTATCTGTGTTCTTAACACTTTGTGAATCAATTATACAAAAACTAGTTTGTTCTTTTCTACCATTATTGATACGAACTTTTCTAACTAATTTTTTTTAAAACTAATTGTAATATACTAGGTTCTTTACCATTATTTTTACTTCAAATTTGAAAATAATAATATACAATTTGTCATTTTGGAAAATCTTTTGGCAACATTCTTCATTGACATCCACTCTTTAATACATATAAAACTGCACAAAATACTTCATATAAATCTAAATTTCTTGGTTTTGTTTTCTTTTTGCTATTTTCTAAAATTGATCTTATGTTCTCAAATTGTTCTTTAGTAACATGACTTGGATAATTTTTATGCATATATACCCCTTATCTTAAAATATATAGTCATTTTACGTTATTTTATAAAAGATTCCAAACAGGTTCTTACATTAGATACATCTCAAGTTGAAATATTACCATTAAATGATAAAGCACCAGCAAACATACCACCCATACTTCTTACATTAGATACATTTCATTCTGACAAATCCTGATTAAATGATGATGAACCTTCAAATGATTCAAAAGCACTAAACATATTATTCATAGTTGTCACCTTCGACACATTTCAATTAGTAATATTACCATAAATACTAATGTGTCACTAAACAGACTGCTCATATTTGTTACATTAAGCTGACAAATCCTGATTAAATGATTTCGCACGAGTAAACATATAACTCAAAGATGTTATTTCTGATGGTAACTGATCTGGTACTTTTTGAATTGTTTTTGGCACTCTAGCAACTTGAATTTCACCTTGTCGATTCTTGTTAATAATGATTTCATAATTAGTCCCCTTTATTTTCCCCAATAACTTTTTCTTAAATCTATAAGTTATCTATATTTTAAATTGTTTAAAGAGAAATGCAATAACTGACTTGTATATTAATATACTTTTTAAATTAAAATATCTAATTATTGAAGGAAATTATTAAAAATTATTGACTAATATGAAATAATTTTATTTTAAAGATTTTACTTGTAAGAAAATTAGCATTTTTAAATGTAATATCATAACTTTTATTATCTAAATTATTTTTAATTTTATAACTTAAAACTGCACTAACACTACCATCATCATGTTTAAATGTATTCATTGCAATATCACTTAAAGTAAAATAACTATTATTGTTAATATCAAAATATTTACTATACATATCTTTATATAAATTTTCTTGGTCCTTTAACATATTATCAAGAATACCATTATGATGTGTTTTATCAACTATTATATTTAGTAAGGAATTTAAACTGCTAGTAGGAGTATTTAATCAATTAGAAAAGTTTGCAAGAACACTATCTTGTTTAAAATTAGTTTCATCACCAAATTGAACACCTAATAATTGTAATATTTCTTTAGTTTTACTAATATTATCTGTTGTTGGGTGATTAATAATATATTTAAGATTATTTAAAGCATTAATAAAATCTTTACTACCGAAAGTTAAATCTAAATATTTTACTAAATCTTTTAAATCAATTAATGGATTTGTTGTTAAATATTTGTTAGTAAACTCAAATATTTTATTAATTGTGTCATTAATTGGAACATTTTTAATTGCTGATTCTAAACTATTAACAACTTGTTGAGGAATATCACTAATAGCTGAAATAAAAGAAAATTTCTTTTGAATCTCAGGTAATGTTCAATATGAATCAGTTCATGCAAAGGTAGCTTTCGCAATAATATCTTCACCAAAAGGTCCGGTCATTAAATTGGTAACTAATTTAAGCATATTATCTTTTGAAGATATTAATTCTTGAAAAATAGTTAATACTTTTTTTAGTTGAACTGTATTATTTTTAAGTGGGGTTTTATCATCTCAAGTAATACTATCAATACCAAGAGTTGGATTAGTTAATTTTAATACTTCACTTTTAACCATTGGTATTATTGTTTTTATTAAATAAGGTCATGCCACTGGATTTGTTAAAATCTTATTAAGAGTTTCACTAAATGTAGCATTAAAATTATCAGAATTAAAACCGATAGGTCCAGCACCTCATAAAGCATATTTAATATTATCGCTAATCATTTCCCCAATATATTTTCCTGATATTGACTTAAACATATAATTAAAATTAACACCAGCTATATATTCATAAAATTGATTTCAATTTCAATTTTTTGCTTCATCTTTAACATAGTATCACTTTTCATGACTTGGAATATTTCAAGCTTGAGCAAATGTCGCTTTCTTTGACATATAATCTTGCATTTTTTCAAAAGTAGTATTACCACTAAAATTATCTTCTTGATCTCAATCTGCTAATAATTCATCAATAGTATTAGTTATAATTGGAATATAATTAGTATAAGATAAGTAATCATTAATATTTGGTATTAAATTTTTAATATTTTTTAACATTCCATCAATCATATTAACAGTATCATCATTAGATAAAATAGAATTATTTAAATAATTTTTAAGCATTGGCAATATGTCATGATAACTACTATAGTTATTAATATTATTAGTGATAGCATCAACTTTACATTGATTAATACCATTACGTTGAAATAAAGACTGAATAGTATTAATACTATTACCATCTAAGTTACTAGTTCAATCATTAATAAAATCATTTCCAGTATTCTTACCTGTAAGATTATCAATTTGAATAGAAGGGGTTTGATTATACATATCATTTAATAAATTATTAGTATTAAAACCTTTATTTTTAGCAATTAATAACGATTTACCAACAATAGAGGTTTCATTAGCATACTTAGTTGCTGTTTTAGTATCAACATTGTTGTTGGCAAAATTATTAATACTAATATTGTTTGTATCAATTGTGAATGCTAAAAGCGACATGCTAGAACTTAATAAAAGGCTGGTAGTAAAAAATAAATTTAATTTTCGTCTCATATTTTACACTCCATTTATAATGATTTTCTTATTATTATAAACTATTACAAAATAATGTACAGTAAATTTTATTTTTAAAAAAAATATCTACTAATAAGTTAAATTAGTAGATATTTAATACATTTTAATTATGAATTTAATTAGATATTCCGTTTTTGTTAAGTTAGGACTAATAACTAGTAAAGGAATATTTATAAATTTATGAGAAAGTATGTTTATTATATTTTTTTGTTGTAGAAACATTAGTTTTTGGTGTAGAAGCATTAGTTTGTGTTTTATTAAAAACATGTGTTGGTTTAACTGAATGATTATTCTCTTGAGTAAAATGAGAATTTTTTTTGTGTTGATGTAATTTATTATTACATTTATTAAACAAATGTTTAATCAAATGTAAGAACCTGTTTGGAATCTTTTATAAAATAACGTAAAATGACTATATATTTTAAGATAAGGGGTATATATGCATAAAAATTATCCAAGTCATGTTACTAAAGAACAATTTGAGAACATAAGATCAATTTTAGAAAATAGCAAAAAGAAAACAAAACCAAGAAATTTAGATTTATATGAAGTATTTTGTGCAGTTTTATATGTATTAAAAAGTGGATGTCAATGAAGAATGTTACCAAAAAATTTTCCAAAATGACAAACTGTATATTATTATTTTCAAATTTGAAGTAAAAATAGTGATAAAGAACCTAGCACTTGACAAGTAATTTTAAAAAAAATTAGTTAGAAAAGTTCGTATCAATAATGGTAGAAAAGAACAAACTAGTTTTTGTATAATTGATTCACAAAGTGTTAAGAACACAGATACTGCTAAAAATAAAGGTTATGATGCTGGTAAAAAAATTTCAGGAATAAAGCGTCATATTGCTGTTGATTCTCAAGGCTTACCACATGCAATTTACATAACCACAGCAGAAAAAACAGATCGTAACAGTGCTATAATAATGATTGAAAATGAAAAAGAAAATTTATCTAAAGTTCAAAAAATACTAGTAGATGCTGGTTATACTGGTGAAAAATTTGCTTTTAAAATCAAAACAATCATAAATGCAAATGTTGAAGTTATCAAACGTAATGAATTACATTCTTTTGTATTATTGCCAAAAAGATGAGTTGTAGAACGAAGTTTTGCATGATTAGAAAAATGCAGAAGATTATGAAAAAATTGTGAAAGAAAATTAAATACTAGCTTACAAATGGTTGTTCTTTCCTTTATTTCAATTTTATTAAAAAGATCCTAAACAGGTTCTAAGGGATTTACCATAGAGTGATGATGGTGACATAAAATATCAACAATATTAGTTAATAAATAATTAACATTTTTATTAGCTTCCAAATTATGTTGGATAGGTTTTTCCAAACAGGTTCTAAAAAGTAGGAATAATATTATTATAATTAGCGATATCTCTTTCCTGTAAATATGTTAACATTTCCAATACTTTTTTATTATTTACTAAATCATTATTACTTTTAAATTTAAACTTTCTATTCTTGATAATGCTACTATGATAAGAATTTGGATCACATAAACGATATTTTATTTTCCTTGATGATTTTATTTTCTTTTTTCTTAATTTCAGAAAAAATATTATTATAAAACCAATTAAAAAAATAATACTCATGATAATAATTAAAATAACTATTAACTTCATATGTTACTCCCACATTTTATTTTTAATTAATAAGTATTAATTTAACATTTTATTTTATAAAATAAAATACTTTTTATTAAAAATAATAACGTTTAGCAGAACCTATCTTTCTTTCAACTAAGCTAAATAAGATAAAGATAAAAATAAATCTTAAAATTTCAATACCAAGTAAAATAAATAATATAATTACTGAATGATTATTAAAATTAAGAATATTATTATCATATTCATCAGGTCTTGGTAGGTTAGGACTAAAATAAAGTACTACTAAAGTTAAAACAAAAGATAAAGTAGCAATAATCGCATTTAAGGGTACTATTACTAGACCAGCACTTACTTTTTTGATAGTATCTACTTTTAAATTTTTACTTTTATTACACAATTTAAAAAGATAGTAGTAAATAAAATAAAAAGAAACAATAAATAAAATATTAGCAATATTATCAAAGAAAATTTGAATTGGCGGATGATCACTATCTGCTAATAAATGTAATCAAGGTTCAATAATACCAATTGCTAATGTATAATATAAACCAATAATTGGTAAAGCAAAAGCAATAATTAATGAATCAAAAATTCTTAATGGTAAAATTACTCCCATAAACTGAATAGGTATTTCAATTAATGAAGAAGCAACAGCTAATCCCAATAAAATTCCTGTCAAAGTAATATTAAAAATTTGTTGTTTTGAATTAATCTTTATTTTTTTCTTTGTTTTTATATCTACTTTTTCTTTTTCTTGGTCAACACTTTTAACTATCATTATAACTTCTCCTTTTTAAAATAGGTATTTAATTAATTAAATACTTATTTATAAAAATTATAAATTACTTTTAATTAAAAAACAAGACATTTATTAAATTTTTATAAAAACTATTAATACTACTCTAATTTAGAAAATTAATTAACAATAAAAATATCATAATAATAATTTGATAGATAATTTTTATTAAAATAAAAATAACAAAAACTAAAAAAATAAATTATAATATTAATCATTAATTTAAATAATGTTAAATCCTTATATAGATATTTTTCTGTATTAGGATTTTTATTAAATAAAATTGCTAAAAGAAAAGGAAGATTAAAAGATGGCAAAAAAATATACACCGGAAATAAAAGAAAAAGTATTAGAACCTGTTTAGGATCTTTTTAATAAAATTGAAATAAAGGAAAGAACAACCATTTGTAAGCTAGTATTTAATTTGAACTTGTCAAGAAAAGTGGACAATAAAAGTAACCTTTTATTAAATTTTATAAAATAGCGTTTGTAAGTGTTAAATTTATAGGTATGAAGTAATTATTTGTTGGTTTGGAATGAGCTAATCGATATTCGATTGGACTCATTCCTTTTAATTTTATTTGAGGTCGATAATTATTATAAAAGTAAATATATTTAGGTAAGTTGTCTTGTATTCATTCAATAGTTCTATTTTTTCTTGGAATTTGATATAGAAATTCTGTTTTCATTGTTCCAAATCAAGTTTCAGTAGCACCATTATCACAAGAATTACCTCTTCTAGACATTGAAATTTTTATTTTTAATTCATCACATAAAATTTTATAAGAAGGATTTGTATAGTGAAATCCTTGATCTGATTGTAAAATTCATGAAGTAGGTTTTTGAGCATTAACTCAAGCTTGGATAATGTTTTGGACAACAAATGTCATGTCTAAACTTGCACTTATTTTATAATCTAATATTTCATTATTATGAAAATCTTTAACAATTGATAAATAATATGTTTTACCATTAGTTAATAAATAAGTTATATCAGTACCTAATTTTTGATTTAAATTAGTAGTTGAAAAATCACGTTTTAATAAATTATCATATCTTAAACTTCCTGATTTAGTTCTATAATCAAATTTTTTTATGCAAGACCTTAAACTTTAAACTCATATTTTCATATATCTATATACAATATGAAATTTTAATTTTAAATTATAAATTTTGTTAATTCATAAAGTTATCATTTTATAACCATAAATTTCTTGAAATTCATAAAAAATATTTTTAATTATATTGGCTAAAATGTATCTCATTTATTAAATTCATTCATTCCATTCTTAATTCACTTATAATATCCTGATTTTGAAACATTTAATAATCAACATAAATAACTAATCTGATATTTTTTTTCAATGAGAAAATCACAAAATATTTCTTCTTTTTTGTCGATTTTTCTAAATACTTTTTTATATCGTTCATTGCCTCAATATATTCAATTAATTCTTGTTTTGTCATGTCATTAAAATTTAAAGATTTGGGTCGACCTGTTCTTTTGGTTTTTTTAGCACGAATTCCATTGCCATATTCTAAACCTTTTTCACCTAATAATTTATATGCTTTAATTCATTCTTTTATTGATGATCGACCAATACCATACTCTAATGCGGTTTTATCAATTGTTTTAATTTTACTTATTTTTATTATTTTTAACTTTTCTTCTTTTGATAGTCATTTAGCCATAAAAAAATGAACACCTTCCTTAAAGTATTTTTAACACAAAGGTTACAATTCTGTGTCTACTTTATTCTAGATGTTCAGAAGAGTCAGAAATAAAACAAAATAGTGAAGAATCTTTAGTAATAGAATTAAAAAAAATCAATTAAAATATATTATTTAAATATTAAAATGTTGTACTAAAATTTGTACTGGCCTAACTAATAATAAATATAAAAGCAAAACTGAAGTAAATTTAATTAAATTAAATGGTACAAATACAATTCAAATCTTATCTTTAAGATCACCAGCACCATACATGTCTAAAATAAAAGCTCAATTATAAAAAGCACTAATTAATGATACTAAAATACAAGTAATAACAACTGTTGGTATTTCAATAATCATTAATCGTTTTCAAGAATTATTAGATTGCGTTTTTCAAAATGGTAACTGCTTAAATAATAATTTAAAACTACTATATAATAACAATAAAGTAATGGTACTTAACATATAAGCAAATTCACCAATTGGTTCAGCATTACCAGAAGGAAAATGAGGTAAGATTAAACTTAGTCAAGGAACAATAATAGCAATTAACAAACTATAAGGAAGTTTAATAATTAACAATGCAATTAAATTAATAGTATTACCAAAATCAATTTTTAAAAAAGGTAAAAAAATAGGTGGTGTTTCTAATAAGGTCATTAATGTCGTAACTGCCAATAAACTACTAATTAATGCTATCCTATGAGTAGTTAATTTTAAAGAATTATTAATATTACTTTTAAATTGTTGTCACTTTTTCTCATATTTTAAACTCATCTTTTACTCCTTAAAATACATTTATTATTTTAATTATATATAAAAAAACGTTTATTTATTATATAATAAAATTAATTTTTAAAAGGAGATGAAGTATTAATGAATAAAAGTGAAAATAACATTGTGCAAATGGTAGTTGAAATTCCCAAAGGATCAAGTAATAAATATGAATATGATTGAAAATCTAAAACTATGATATTAGATCGTGTTCTTTATGGTGCTAATTTTTATCCCGGTGAATATGGATATATTCCTGAAACTTTAGATTATGATGGTGATCCTTTAGATATTATTAGTTTAATTACTTATCCAACTTTCCCTGGTTGCTTAGTAGAAGTTAGAGTTTTAGGAATGATTAAAATGATTGACGGTGGTGAAGTTGATACTAAATTATTTGGTGTTGTTAATTCTGATCCACGCTTTAATGAGTATCAAGATCTAAAAGATGTACCACAACATTTACGTGATGAAATTGTTAATTTCTTTTTACAATATAAAGAATTACAAAAAAAGAAAGTCATAATTGAAGGTTGAGGTAACTTAAAAGAAGCATTAACTGAACTTACAACATGTAAAAATATGTTTAAAGAATATCAAAATGAAATGAATAATTTACCAAAAGCACAATTAGTGTCATTATTAAACAAAAAATAAACAAAAAGTGTAATATATTTTTAATATATTAAATCATTTATCCTTAAATACAACTGAATAAAATTAAATAGATGAACAACTGTTCATAAAAGGGAAGGCTTTTCTCCCTTTATGTACTATTTTTAAATTTTATCACATAAATGCTGAGAAAAGCCTATCTACGGACTTCTCCCCACATTTTTAAATCAAACATAGCATTACAATTTCAAAACTAGGTATCTTATTGAATTTATATGCAGCTTCTTTTGCATATAAATGAACATGATGTTTTGCAACTTTGATATGTGTTTTAAATGTTCTTCTTATATGTTTTCAAACTGATTCAATTTGGTTGGTATTTACACCAGTTTTTGAAACATAGCTATCTTGATGATTGACTGTTTCATGCTTAGTGAAAACCGATTTAAAATCGCAATATCCTTTTCAAAAATCAGTATGTACATGACACTTTGAAGAAATGTGGTTTCTTGCAAACTGCAAAAGATTTTTACTTTTTGCATTTTTCAATACTTTCACAATTAATTTATTGGTTGTTTTTTCATAAATACCAACAATCAAGGTTTTATTCACCAAGGATCTTCCTTGTTTTTTAAAACCCATATGTGAAAGATACATTTCATCCATTTGCACTATGCCCTCAACAATAAATTGTGATTCTTGTTTGGCAATACAAGTTCTGATTTTATGACCCATTCTTCAAGCAGTTTTCAAAGTTACCCCCAATTCTTTTGCAACATCAGTTGATGGAATTCCATGTTTGGTGTTTATTCATCTAAAGATGAGATAAAACCAAGATTTCAAAGGTATTTGTGACTTGTAAAAAATGGTGCCATGAAGAATACTAAATGTTTGATGACATTTCAAACATCTTATTCTTCTTAAATCAGAAGTATTCAAATTTGTTCAATAACACCTGATACATTTATTTTCCTTCAAACTTACTATATATTTCAAACAATCTTGTTCTGTTTGAAAAGTATTGTTGAACTCATTCAATTTCATTGTTTCCTCCACAAGTACATGTGGGGAGAAGTCCGAAAGGGAATTAAGTAATCTTAAGCTGCCCCAGCAACTGTGATACTGATAAAAGTTACATAATCCATTGAAATCAAAGATTTTGAGAAGGGTAACAAGTAAAATGAAGTTAAGCCAGTAGACCTATCTATTTAACACTATTAAACTAATCTCTGGGTGCAGATAACAGTTATATAATTTTAATTGATGTTTTATCTCCGATTAGTATAACTAAACCACCTTTATGAGGTGGTTTTAAATTTAAAAAATAAAGAAAGCCGAGAACAAATATGAGTAACCATGTCCAAAAATTAATTCGTATCTTGATTATTCCTTCATATGCAGCACTAGTTTTTGCTTTAAAAGAAGTACTAGCAATATTACCAAATATTGAAGTTGTAACTTTTCTATTAGCATTTTCAGCATTAGTTTTTCCACTATATATGTCAATTACTATTCCTTTAATTTTTGCTTCATTAGAAATTCTACTTTACGGTGGTAATAGTTGAATATTTTTGTATTTTAGTATATGACCAATATTGGTCATAATAATTTGAATATTTCGTCATTTAATTAAAAAGCATTGATGAATTTTTGTAATAATTACAAGTTTATGAGGTTTTACTTTTGGTACATTTGATGCTCTAATTCATTTAATATTATTCGGTAAATCCAGTTTTTATCTTTACTGATTATCTGGATTAAGTTTTGATGCTATTCATGGCATTGGTAACTTCATGTTTAGTAGTTTTCTGTATAAACCAATTATCAGTATTTGAAATAAATATTTACAATATTATATTATTATTGATAATAATATTATTGAAGAAAGCAATGATGAACAAACATCAAATAATGAATTATTAGTTGAACCATAAATATAAATTTATATTTAAATAATTAACTATTCATATAATATTATTTATATCATTAAACTGATGATGAAAAGTATTTATTTCAATCTCTTATTGAATCTTTTTCTTCTAAATTAAATGAATTTATATATTTTTTCAAATCATTTTCTTTTGCAAATAATT
>NZ_JALMUW010000023.1:0-15973 GCF_023846195.1 Spiroplasma endosymbiont of Lariophagus distinguendus | reverse complement strand
ATAAAATAAATAATTGTTTTTTTAAAAAAATATTATATAATTTTATTTGTATTATTTAACTTAAAGTTTAGTATAAATAAACAAAAGGAGAAAATAATCAATATGAAAATTGGAAGAAAGTTAAAAACTTTAAGATTGAAACACAATTTAACTATGGAAGAGTTAGGGAAACGTTGTGATTTATCAAAGGGATTTATTAGTCAGTTAGAGCATGATGTTTCTTCACCTAGTATTGAAACACTAAAAAGTATTTTAGATATTTTTGATTGTCCATTATCAACCTTTTTTGCTGGTGAAGTTAAAGAAAAAATAGTTTTTAAATCACAAGATGTTACTGTTAGTGACGAAGAAGATTATCAAATAAAATGAATTATTCCTAATGCTCAAAAATTAACATTAGAACCAGTAATTTTAACTTTAAAACCATTTGGTAATTCAAATAAAATTCCGCCATTTCAAGGTCAGATCTTTGGATATGTATTAAGTGGCACAGTATTTGTTCATTATGGTGCAACTAGAGTAAAAGCAGTAGCTAATGAAGCATTTTATATTAAAGGTAATGAAAAACATTATTTAGAAAATCCCAATAATTCAATTGCAACTATTTTATGAGTTTCAAATCCACCAATTTTTTAAACCATTTAAAGGAGGAAATTATGAGTGTAAATATTTTAGAATTACGTAATATTACCAAAGAATATGATGGTAAAGTTGTTTTAAAAGGAATTAGTTTAAATATTCATGAAGGTGAATTTCTTACCATTCTTGGTCCTAGTGGTTGTGGTAAAACAACATTATTAAGGATTATTGCTGGTTTTGAACAACCAAACAATGGTCAATTATTGTTTAAAGGTAAGGATTTAACTAAAATTCCAATTCATAAAAGAGAAATAAATACTATTTTTCAAAATTATGCTTTATTTCCACATTTAAATGTTTTTGATAATATTGCTTATGGTTTAAAGTTAAGAAAAATTGATCGTGAAAAAATCAAAAAAGAAGTTAAAAAAGCTTTAGATTTGGTTAAATTAAATGGTATGGAAGATAAAGATGTTAATGATTTATCTGGTGGTCAAAAACAAAGAGTAGCAGTAGCTAGAGCATTAGTTCTTAATCCTAAAATTTTATTATTAGATGAACCTTTTGCTGCTTTGGATTTGAAATTACGTCAACAAATGCAAGTAGAATTAAAAAAAATTCAAGAAGAAATTAATATTACTTTTATCTTTATTACTCATGATCAAGAAGAAGCATTTATTATATCAGATCGGGTAGTTGTTTTAAATCAAGGTCAAATTCAACAAATTGGGACACCACAAGATATTTACAATGAGCCTGAAAATAAATGAACATCACAGTTTGTTGGTAGCTCGAATGTTATTGAAAATGGTGTATTTGTTAATGATTATTGTGTTCGTTTTGACGGTAAAAAATTTGCATGCTCTGATACTGGTTTTGGTGAACAAGAACGTAATATTGATATTGTTATTCGACCAGAAGATATTGATTTAGTTAATGCAGGTAGTGGTTTTTTTGATGGAACTATTAAAACTATTGCTTTTAAAGGATTATTATGAGAAATTGAAATTATTGCTAATAAACGCAAATGGATAGTTCATACTACTGATAATTTTGAAGTAGGTAACCGTGTTGGTTTAAAATGAAATGTTGAAGATATTCATGTTATGTGAAAGGAAATTGAAGAGTAAAATGAAAAATTTGTTTAAACGTAATATTAAAACACAAATTTTAAAATCACAAGATATGTTAGTTAATAATTCAAATCCAGAAAAAATCATTGATAATCAAAATAAAAAAAAGTATAGATTTAAAAAATGGTTTAAACTTAAAAAAAATAATGTTTTTTTACAAGAAGTAGCAAAAAATAAATCGAAAATGAAACGAGTAAAAAAGAAAAAAGCATTGTTATGTTGAAAAAAAACAAATCAAAAAATAAGTTTTATTAAAAATAAAATCAAAGATAAATCAGTAAATTTTGGTTTTAAATCATGAGTTACGCTTGCTTATCCATATTTATTGGTGATGGTAATTTTAATTGTATTGCCATTATTAATTGTAATTTTATATTCAATTATTAAAGCAACTAATAATGCTTGAATATTTCGTTTTACATTTAGTAATTTTAATGATTTTTTTAAAGAAAATAGTTATGTTATGGTTTTATTACGTTCAATTGGTTATTCATTTGTTGCCACTTTAATTGCTGTTATTTTTGGTTATCCCATTGCTTATATTATGGCTTTTATGTCAACAAAAATTGCTTCAAAAAATATTTGAGTTTTAGTTACTTTACCAATTTGAATTAACATTTTATTACGTACAATTGGATTACAAATTATTTTTAGTATTTTAGGTCCTAATGTTTTATTAGGAACTCCAATTGGTATTATTTTAGCAATGGTTTATATGTTTATGCCTTTCGTTATTTTACCAATTTATAATTCTTTAGAAAAAACAGATCGCAATTTATTAGAAGCAAGTCAAGATTTAGGAGCTTCTAAGATGAAAACATTTTGAAAAGTTACCTTTCGTTTTTCAGTGCCTGGTATTGTTTCTGGTTTTACTTTAATGATGTTAAGTGCTATGACTTCACTAGTAGTAGTTAAATATATTGGTGAAGGAAAAACTATTTTAATTGCAAATATTATTGAATCATATTTTTATCGTGGTGCTAATTTTGCTTATGGTGCTGCTATTTCTGTTATTTTAGGTATTATTGTTTTAATTATTATTTTTACTTTAAAAGCGATTGGTAGTTGAGCTACTGGTAAAAAAATAGGAGGTATTAATTAATGAGATCTTTTTTTAAAAATAGTTATTTAGCTATTATCTTTTTATTATTTTATACTCCAATTTTAGTTTTAATGATATTCTCTTTTAATGGTGGCGATTCAGTTCGTAGTTGAAATTCTTGATCATTGCAACCTTATTACGATTTATTTCAACAAAGTGAACTTTGAGAATCGGTTAGTGTAACATTAATTGTTGCTTTTATTTCTACTTTTGTTGCTGTTATTATTGGTACGTTTGCTGCTTTGGGTTTAAGTAAAACAAAAAAAATAACACGTAATATTACTTTAGGGATTACTAATATTCCTTTAGTTAATGCTGATATTGTTACTGCTGTTTCTTTAATGTTATTATTTATGGCATTTGGTTTTAGTTTTGGTCTTGGAACATTAATTTTCGCTCATATTTCTTTTAATATTCCTTATGTTATTATTACTGTTTTACCAAAAATTAGATCAATAAATATGTCACAATTAGAAGCAAGTCAAGATTTAGGTGCGACCCCTTGATATACGTTACGCAAAATTGTATTACCAACAATTAAACCAGCAATTATTGTTGGAGCAGCTATTGCGTTTGCTATGAGTTTTGATGATTTTTTAATTTCTTATTTTACTGGTGGTAATACTTCTAACGTTTCAACTTTTATTTATTCTTTAAAACGAATTAAGCCTTATATTAATGCTTTTTCAACAATAATTATTTTATTAATTGCAGTACTTATTATTTCTTGAAATACTTATGTTCTTTGCAAAAAACAAATTAAACAACGTAATGAAAAAATTGATAAAGGTATTTATCATGATAAAAAAATTATTAAAACTGAGAAGTTGTTAACTAAATATTATTTACAATTAAATGGTTTTAACTATAAAAAGGTTAAGAGTAAAGGTAGAAAACGTAAATCATTATATAGTGATGGTAATTTTGAAATTGTAACTGAGCAAGATATTATTAAAATTCAGGATTATATTAAAAATCACCCGAAACTTATTAATCAAATTTCTAAACTTGAAGCAAAACTTGAGATGGAATCAATTTGAATTGAACATATAAAGAATAAGATTAAAAAAAAGAAAGAGTTAAAAGAAGAACGCTCAAAATCAAGAAGAGAGAAATATCGTTTTTTACTATGACCGTGAAAATTAATTATGATTAGTATCATCTTATTATCAAGTTTTATTAGTTTGGGTGCTTTCTACATTTATACTAATGTTTATGATTTATCAATTGCTAATTGAGGCGAGTATATGAATCCCAATATTTTAAAAGAATTTGAAAATAAATATCAAGTTAAAATAAAATATTCAACTTTTGATGATAATGAATCATTGTATGCTAAATTGTATACTACTAGTTATGATGTAATGGTTCCTAGTGATTATATGGTGGCTAAATTAGCAAGTGAAGATAGACTTTTTCCAATTGCATCAAAAAATTCTGCAGGTGATATTGAGTATGATAGTAGAATTGATTTTAATCCCAAAGAAGATATTAATCATGATTTATATGAATTAATGAATAATTATCGAGTTGAAAATAGTGATGGAATTTTAAATGAATTTGGTTTAAATAGTTATAGTATTCCTTATTTTTGAGGTGATGTTGTATTAGTAATTAATACTACTAATACAAATAATCTTAGTGATCTTGGTATTAAAGCTGATGGTTCAAATGTTCAATGAAGTGTTTTAACAGATGCTGCAAAATTAGGTAAACGTATCGTTTTAAATGATGATATGCATAACTTATTTATGACTGCGCTTACTGATTTACACTATAAAAATAAATGAGGAGAAAATAACGGTTCAGGTCAATATAATCAAGTAGGAAATGAATTTAGTGATAATATTAATGCTCATAGTCCAATTGAAATTAAAGATGCAAGCGACTGGTTAGAACCAGTTATCAAAAATAAAAATACAAAATTATTAAATGATGATATTGTTGATGAAATTAGTAATGAAAATAAGTGGGATGTAGCAATGATGTATAATGGTGATTTATTATCTGCAATTGCTGATGATCCTGATTCTTATAATGGTAAGTACCTTGTTGTTAGACCATATATGGGGACTAATGTTTGAAATGATGATATGGTAATTAGTAAAGATTCTCCTCATAAAGATTTAGCTTTTAAATTTATTAATTATATAATGCAAAAACAAACACAAGTTGATTTAAGTAGTGAATTTGGTTATACCTCACCTTTACAAGCAGCCATGGATGAAGTTAGTACTAATTTTTCAGCAGAAATTTGAAAGCATGTATATATTCCAAAAAATGGCCAATTACCTGATCCATTAGATCCAAGTAAGCATCATGAAGGATATTTTAACGGTTTATATACTCGTAGTTTTGACCCACAAATGCAAACCGCTTATAATAGATTATTAGCACGTTAATAAAATAAATTGTAATATTAAGTTTAAAAAAATATAAAAAAATATTGTAACTTATAGTATAATTTAATACGAAAGGGGTTAATTCATTGTGGCACGTCGTAAAAAGTGAGAAAAAGAAGACAAAGAAAAAATATGAAACTATTCTATTCAAAAAATGGAGAAATATTTTAAAGGATTATCTGAATTTTGAACATTGAATGTGCAAGCTCCTTGTCCGTGGTGTTGTTTGCCAATGATAAAAGGTGCTTATCAAGGTGAACAACCAACTTCAGCATTTGCTTGAAATATTGATCACATTGATGGTGATCCAAATAATAATAGTTTAGAAAATTTACAACCAATGCATGTTGAATGTAATATTAAAAAAAATTAATCATAAATTAAAAATTCAATGAATATTTAATTTAATCATTGAATTTTTAATTTAATTTTTATCTTAATTAAGAAAAATTATTTTGAAAATTATTTTACTATTAGTGTTCTTTTTAATTAAAAATATTCAATCTTTTTTTAAAAAGAATATTGTCTTTTTTTATAATAAGTGTAATATTATTTTTAAGGACAGAGTATTTCTTTCCTTATAATTTTAATAGGTGTATAGCAAAGTTTATATAATTATTAAAATTATTAATATTAAAATATAAAAACTAAATTTAATTGGTTTACTTTAAACCTTAGTTTTATTTTATTAAAACTAAGGTTTAAACTATTTTAATATTTTTTCCTATTTTAATATTTTAGTTAAAAATAGCAAGTTAAAGCGTTAAGCTATATTTTTCACTTTAGATTATTTTAAAAATAATGCTAGGAAAGGATTGTTAAAATGAAATATAAAATAAATAGTAATAGCCCGAGTAAAGATATGGTTAATCAGGATAAACATAAAAAGATAAAAACAGGATCTAATTCAATATATACAATTAATGTTAAAAAAAATAAGAAGAAAAGAATCTTATTATTTTCGTTGTATTTATTAGCATTTGGTTCTACAACAGTTACTACGATATTACTCTTACATACTACTGCTGCTTTCAATAATTCTGAATTTAATCCGAATTCTAATAATAAATTATGAGATGAATATTATCAAAAACATCATCGTAACTCTGGACCTATTAGTTTAGATTCTACTATTGCTTATTTTGGTAAATCAACAAATATTGTTAATTTTAATGTTATTGAAAATGCTGCTGATAATGGTAATATTGATTTTACAAATGTTTTAAGTAGTATTGATAATAATTTACAAAAAACTGATCCTAAAATTGAAAGTGATGTTGATAATGATAATTCAACTTTATTACCAATTAATTTTTTCTTAAATGCTAATTATAATCCAGCAGTTAACTTTACTGTTGGTAAGGATAAAAAGCCGATAACTAATACTTCTTTTACTTTGCCAAAGAATTTTAATGAGTCTAAAAGTTATGTTTTAAATTTAACAACTAATGATCAAGCATCAATTTTTGGTATTAAAAATACTAACGTTAATATCGAAATTAATATTAATATTATAAATCAAGTTGCAATTAATATTGCTAGTTTACCAGTTAACTTTCTTAATAAAATTATTAATATTACTAATCCTGAAAATGCTACTATTGATTCAATAAAAGATAAATGATTAATTCCAACAATTCAAGAACAATTTGAAACAATTTTAAGTAAAGCATTAAATGTACCCAAAAAAGAAATTAAACCTAGTTATTACAAAATTGAATTTCAAAATGGTTCAGAACCACAAAACTTTACTAAAAGTGTTCCTGTTCAATTTTCAATTACATCTTTAGATAATAATCCTTGAAACTTTACAGGAAAAAAAGATAATTGCACTATAAATGTTAAAAATGATATTGCTGATTTAAGTACTATGAAAGAATTAACTAATGAAATTGAAACACAATATAATAATGATAAAGATAATAAAAACTTTCAAATTACTTTAGATAATCAAAAAGATAAAAATGGTAATTTTATTAATGCCGATAGTAAATTATCAGAAGAAGATGTTAAATTTGTTAATAGTCAAATTATTGAGAGTGTAAAGAAGATTTGTCAATCTTATTTCCAAAAAAATTATTCAGATCTTAATATTAAAGATAGTGATTATACAATATCAACAAATTTAAAAGTTGGTTATAATATTTTTAATAATAAATTAGGTAAAAATATTGAAATAACAATAAAAGCTGCTGATAATAGTTATAAATTAGATGGTTCTTTAAGTGCTAAAGCTATTGTTCATGGTCATAATAAAAATAATATTACTGGTAATTATCCTTCACCAAAAGATTTTGCATTAAAAGGTATTTGATTAAAAGATGGTCAAGATGCAAATATTTTACAAGAAGGTCAACATTTTTATGAACAAGATAATTTATTAGGTAATTGAATTACTAATAAAGATAGTTTATTAAATACAATTAATAACAATTCTTATCATCCAGTTGAGAATGCATTTACTGGACAGTTCACTATGAATTATTTATTAGATGGTGACACAAAACCAAATGGTATGTCAGTTGATATTAGTAAAGAAATTAAAGGTGGTAAGGCAAATAATTTTTGAGATTTAATTACTAAAACAAAAAGTATTTTTTTAGAAACCGATGTTGCAGTAACAACAAAATCGGGTTGAGAGTTAAATAATGTAAAACTAGTATTTACTGACAGCGAAACACAACCAACTAAAGATAATACACTTTATACTCTTGATTTATCAGAAAGGTTTGCTGGCAAAACTATTAGTGATCGTGCTACTTTAACATTCCCTGATTTTAATTTTAATTTTAATTACCAGTTAGTAAGTTAAAAAAAGGAAAAAGTAATATGAAACAATTATTAATCATTTTAAGTACATTAACAACATTAACTTTGGCAAGTAATAGTATTATTAATACTATTGATGATACTAATACTACCATTAATAAATTATTAGCAAATAAATCATCAATAAGTGATTCTGTAACTTCATTATTTAATAATCAATATGGCTATTTAAATGATAGTGATATAATAACTAATCAATCAATAATAGATCATAAATATTATAGTTATGATACTAGTCATGCCAATTATTTATTAAGTGATGGTAAGACATCAGCACGAACATTATTTATTGTTAATGATAAAGGTGAATTAGTTTATAAAAAAGATGCTATAATACCAGCAAAAGATAAAGTTGATGTTAATAATACTAAACAAGAAATGATTAGTCATAAAAAAATAACTACAGTTAAAGCAAATTACAATTCTTAGAACCTGTTTGGAATCTTTTATAAAATAACGTAAAATGACTATATATTTTAAGATAAGGGGTATATATGCATAAAAATTATCCAAGTCATGTTACTAAAGAACAATTTGAGAACATAAGATCAATTTTAGAAAATAGCAAAAAGAAAACAAAACCAAGAAATTTAGATTTATATGAAGTATTTTGTGCAGTTTTATATGTATTAAAAAGTGGATGTCAATGAAGAATGTTACCAAAAAATTTTCCAAAATGACAAACTGTATATTATTATTTTCAAATTTGAAGTAAAAATAGTGATAAAGAACCTAGCACTTGACAAGTAATTTTAAAAAAAATTAGTTAGAAAAGTTCGTATCAATAATGGTAGAAAAGAACAAACTAGTTTTTGTATAATTGATTCACAAAGTGTTAAGAACACAGATACTGCTAAAAATAAAGGTTATGATGCTGGTAAAAAAATTTCAGGAATAAAGCGTCATATTGCTGTTGATTCTCAAGGCTTACCACATGCAATTTACATAACCACAGCAGAAAAAACAGATCGTAACAGTGCTATAATAATGATTGAAAATGAAAAAGAAAATTTATCTAAAGTTCAAAAAATACTAGTAGATGCTGGTTATACTGGTGAAAAATTTGCTTTTAAAATCAAAACAATCATAAATGCAAATGTTGAAGTTATCAAACGTAATGAATTACATTCTTTTGTATTATTGCCAAAAAGATGAGTTGTAGAACGAAGTTTTGCATGATTAGAAAAATGCAGAAGATTATGAAAAAATTGTGAAAGAAAATTAAATACTAGTTTACAAATGGTTGTTCTTTCCTTTATTTCAATTTTATTAAAAAGATCCTAAACAGGTTCTTATAGTAATAGTCAGTATTCATCTACTGATTTTAGTGGTGATAATACTGATTGACAATATTTGCAATTTGGTGGAATTGAAAAACATATTGATATTTCACAACAAGTAGGTGCTGATAAAGTTGAATATAGCAATAGTTTAAGCGAAACATCAGGTTTATATTATATTGCTAAAGCAGTAATTGAAAATAAGATTAGTCAGTCAGTTGCTATTAATTTGGGAATATATTTTATAGCACAAAGTAGTTTAAAAGGAAAAATTAATAATGAATTAATTACTAAAATTATTGATTTAATTATTAATAATAAATACGTTTATAATTTTATGTTAAATATGCCATTTTCAAATGATGATACAAGTTATGTCATTAGTTATATTTTTGATCATAATAATAATATTATTGAGTTAAATTATAATCATTATAGTTACGAAAAAAGTAATACAAGTAATTTTGAAACTCATGTTAGTCCTGGTCCTTTTGCTTCAGTTGATTATACAGGTGATATTTATATTAATTATCAGGATTTATATTATTTAATTAATAATCAAAATAATTGAGATGTAATTTATAAGTATTTTATTAATGGAAACTTATTTGATTATAGTAATATGAAGCATGAAATTGGTGATAATTGAACTTTTAAAAATTTTTGAAATTCTATATTTAAAGATAATTTAACAAAATTTTTAAATAATGTGGGTGTTAATGGAATAATAATTCATATTGACTGTTATGGTACAGATATATGACATCCTTCTTTAATTAATACATTTTATATTAAAAGTATTTCTCAATGAAATTAAGTACTTACATACTAAATTTAGTTTTTAAAATAAGCATTTTATTAATCTTCTTAAATAAAATTAATAAAGTGTTATATTTAGTATAGATTAGTCAGATATTTTTTATCGGACTTCTCCCCACATGTACTTGTGGAGGAAACAATGAAATTGAATGAGTTCAACAATACTTTTCAAACAGAACAAGATTGTTTGAAATATATAGTAAGTTTGAAGGAAAATAAATGTATCAGGTGTTATTGAACAAATTTGAATACTTCTGATTTAAGAAGAATAAGATGTTTGAAATGTCATCAAACATTTAGTATTCTTCATGGCACCATTTTTTACAAGTCACAAATACCTTTGAAATCTTGGTTTTATCTCATCTTTAGATGAATAAACACCAAACATGGAATTCCATCAACTGATGTTGCAAAAGAATTGGGGGTAACTTTGAAAACTGCTTGAAGAATGGGTCATAAAATCAGAACTTGTATTGCCAAACAAGAATCACAATTTATTGTTGAGGGCATAGTGCAAATGGATGAAATGTATCTTTCACATATGGGTTTTAAAAAACAAGGAAGATCCTTGGTGAATAAAACCTTGATTGTTGGTATTTATGAAAAAACAACCAATAAATTAATTGTGAAAGTATTGAAAAATGCAAAAAGTAAAAATCTTTTGCAGTTTGCAAGAAACCACATTTCTTCAAAGTGTCATGTACATACTGATTTTTGAAAAGGATATTGCGATTTTAAATCGGTTTTCACTAAGCATGAAACAGTCAATCATCAAGATAGCTATGTTTCAAAAACTGGTGTAAATACCAACCAAATTGAATCAGTATGAAAACATATAAGAAGAACATTTAAAACACATATCAAAGTTGCAAAACATCATGTTCATTTATATGCAAAAGAAGCTGCATATAAATTCAATAAGATACCTAGTTTTGAAATTGTAATGCTATGTTTGATTTAAAAATGTGGGGAGAAGTCCGTAGATAGGCTTTTCTCAGCATTTATGTGATAAAATTTAAAAATAGTACATAAAGGGAGAAAAGCCTATTTTATAAAATAATTTTTAGTAAACTTAAAACGAAAGGAGAATGTAACATGAAACAATTACTAATAACATTAAGTACATTAACAACATTAACTTTAACAAGTAGTATTATTAATACTATTGATGTTACTAACACTACCGTTAATAAACTATTAACAAATAAATCATCAATAAATGATACTTTATCTTCAGTGTTCAATAATCAATATGGTTATTTAAGTAGTAGTGATTGAATTACTAATCAAATAGATAATAACTATTATAGTTATGATACTAGTCATGCTGATTATTTATTAAGTGATGGTAAGACATCAGCACGAACATTATTTACTGTTGATAATAAAGGTGAATTAGTTTATAAAAAGGATGCTGTAATACCACCAAAAGATAAAGTCGAAGTTGATGCTACTAAACAAGAAATGATTACTCATAAAAAAATTACCACAGTTAAAGATAAATATAATCCATATAGTAAAAGTGAATATTCTCACACATATTTTAGTGGTGATAATACTGATTGACAATATATTCAATTTGGTGGCGTTGAAAAACATATTGATATTTCCCAACAAGCAGGTGCTGATAAAGTTGAACATAGCAATAGTTTAAGTGAAACATTAGGTTTATATTATATTGCAAAAGCAGCAAAAAATAATTTAATTGATAATACTATTGCTAATAAAATAGGTCAATATTTTATGACACAAAGTAGTTTAAAAGGGCAAATTAATGATAATTTAATTAATACTATTATTAATTTAATTAGTAGCAATAATAATATTTTTAATTTTATATATAGTGCACCAATGAACGTAAATGATAAAAATTATTCAATTAATTATATTTTTGATAAAGATAATAATTTAATTGAAGTTTATTATACTGAGTTTGATAAATCAAATATAGAAAATAACTTAAATTATAAATGAAATGACTCATATAATTGATTTAGTTCAAATTATAGTGATTATTCTAATACATATACAATAGTAAAATGAACTGACTATGCAAGCGATTGAAATACTTTTACTAATAAATATCCAACTTTTAATTTTGATGCTAATTCATATTTAAAAGTTTCAACGGGAAGTGGTAAAGAAGACTATAAATCTCTAAATTCTCAAGTCACAACAACAAATATAAAAACTAATCAACAAAAAGATATTGATAATTCAATTTTTCAAGTTAATATTAGTACGTGACCACCATATGATCCAAATTACCCAGGAGGTGTAGGAACTGCCATTGATATTTATTTAGAACTTTGACATGATGATAATAATATTTATTGAAAATGACATATAATGACAGCTACTTTTTTAGGATCAACTTCATATTCTGATATTAAATTAAATAATATAACATTTAATAATATTATGAATTAAATAAATATGTTTTTTTCAAATTAATTATTTATTATTAAATTTAATTATGATTTTAAAAATGGTAAAAAGTAAAAGAAGGTATTGTAAATGAAACAGTTTTTATTAACTCTAAGTACAGTAACAACATTAACAATAGCAAGTAATACAATGTTTAATAGTATGATGATAGTAGTTCAAAAAAATAATATTGCTAGTAAAAAGAAAATACTACCTGTCATTCCAATAGATCAAAATAAATCATTATTTAATAATCAATATGGTTATTTAAATAATAATGATTGAATTACTAATCAATCAATAATAGACAATAAATATTATAGTTATGATACTAATCATGCTGATTATTTATTAAGTGATGGTAAGACATTAGCACGAACATTATTTACTGTTGATAATAAAGGTGAATTAATTTACAAAAAAGATGCTATGATACCAGACAAAGATAAAGTTAACGTTAATAATACTAAACAAGAAATGATATTTCATCGTAAAGTTGCTACTATTAATAATCCAACTAACAGTTATAGTGGTAGCCAACTTGATATTAATTATTTTGCTGGTGACGGGGCACTTGGCACTTAGGCACTTAGCCCTTTTTACTAGACCATTAATTTAAAAAACCTGAATGTATTCGAAAAACAATTGTGTTATATAATTAACACTAATTTTGACATGAAAGGATTTTTATTAATGGATAAAATTAAACAAATAGAATTATTTATTAGAAAATTAAATATTAATCAAAAAATTAAAATTATTGATCATTGCAAGAATCAATATTCGATTAGACATCTTTCTCAATATCTTCAATTAAACAGATCAACATATTACTTTTTAAAAAACAAACAAAAACCTATTAAAAAAGAAATAAATCACCTTGATCATTGTAACCATAAATATCAAAAATTATGCAAATTTTTAATTGAATTTCATTCTACAAGAAAAGGTAGAATTTATGGATATTTACGAATTTTTTCAGCATTTAAAGAATGATTAAAACAAGAAAAAAACATTCACTTAAATATAGAATTATCAACAAAACAAATGCGAAAAATTATGAAAGATCACAACATCCAAGGTTTAAAACAAACTAAAAATAATAATAGTAAAAATAAAAAGACTGCACATAAATGAATACCTACAATGGATAAAGTCAACAAAAATTATAAAATCACAACTTCTTCTAATCAAATTTGATCAATGGATACTAAACAAATCAATACTAAAGAAGGCTGATTATACCTTTTGGTAATTATTGATTTTTATTCAAATAATGTTGTTAGTTATAATACTGCTTCTAATAAATCATATAAAGATTTAATAAAACCTGCTCTTGAAAAAATAACACAACAATTTTCTTTAAAACAAATCAAAAGCGTTATTTTACATTCAGATAATGCTGCTGAATTTTATTGCCAAGACATATCCAACTGAACTATTGACAAACAAATAATCTTAAGCAAAAAGCAACCTTATGATATTGGCGGTAATGTTCTATCAGAAAACTGATTCTCACATTTATCTCAAGAATGATTACCCAAAGGTTCAAACCAATATTTAACAATCAATGAAGCTATAAATGATGTAAATCAATATGTTATGTTTTATAATTATGAAAGAATACATTCTAAATTTCTAAAACCACCAATTTTACAAATTAAAATTTAGAAAAAAAGTATGAAAGTGGTCCAGTAATTAGGGCCAACCACCCCATTTCAGTATAGTTATTAAAATGGTTCAATATATATTTTATTAAAGAAGATTTTGTTGTGAATTTGAACAACTGTTTAAAAAGGGATTATTTAATTCTTCACCATTTGCTGATTGTTTATCAAATTTTTTTTCATCAGTTACTTTTTGATCTTGTAATAATGGCATAGTTTCCGTTGAAATTAATGGTGAATGTGGTGTTTCATTATTTTTTATCTCTAACAACAAATTTTTAATTTCAATATTTTTAGCATTTATTATTTCTTTTATTTCTTTATTTTTATTAATACATCCAAAACTAAAAACTTTAATAACAAAATTTAAAATTGGATTTATCTTTTTTTTCTCTAACTTGACAATATCACTTTTTAATTTTGTTATTTTTTCTTGTTTTAATGATAATTTATCTTCTAAATGTCTTTCTTCTTGTTTTATTTTGTATTCTTCTTCAGTTATGAATATAATAAATGAAGTTCCTAAACATGAGTTTATTTCATTTATTTTTTCTAATATTTGTTTTTGTTTATTAGGTGGATGACTATCAAATTCCGCTTTTGATAAGCAAATTTGTTTTATATCACGTGCAAATAAGATTCTAGAATAAACATGAGCCTCTATATAATTTCCTTCACTTTTACCATAATTACGATGAGGAACAAAATTTTTTCCATTAGCTTTATTAATTAAACTTTCTAAACAATTATATCCAAATAAATCATTTTGACAATATCTTATCAATCTTGGGAAGTGTAAAAAAGTAGATATTTTATCTTTTAATTTCCCACCACTGAACGTAGGTGGTGAATACGTATCATAAGGACTATATGTACAATTATGTTTTACATAATCTTTTAGTATAATAAAAGATTTTCCATACATAGGAGCTCCACCCATAGGATTTTCCAAAAAATCTAATGCTGCATAGCAAGGTCTACTTGTTCACTGAAAATTAGCACTTCTTTTTGTTTGATCGCCAGTAGGGGTTGAAAAACGTCCAAATTTTTCATACTTACTATTATCAAATAATTGATTTAGATAAAATGCAACTTCCTCTATACTTGCTCGACCTACATTATAGTTAGAAATTTCATTTGGTTTTTCCTTATAAGCAAAACAGTTTAAAACCTCTGGTCATTTATTATTAATATCGTATATTTTTGAAAAATCAAAATTAATTGTTAACCTTGATGATTGTAATATTTTAGTAATCTTTTCTAATAAATCTTTTGCATTTTCTTGACTCATCTTGCATTTTTTAGATAATATTTTTAAAGCAGATTCATAATCTTCTTGTTGAGAGGATTCGCATAGTTCATAAATTTGATGTAAAATTTCACTTCTAAACAATTGACCATAAATCTCTTTTTTTAATCTTTCTTCATCTTTTGAATTATTTGATGAAGTTGAAGGCAAACCACCATTAATATGTGATAAATCAGATTGTTTGTTATATGCCATAATATTTATCTCCTCTATACTTAAGATGGACATTTGAAATCTATTTTATTGGTTTAAGCAATATAGTATTTCTAATACACCTATTGTATTTTTTATGTTTTTTATTTATTAAATACAATAAAAACTCATTTATTTTTAAATTAAAATAATGAGTTAAAAAACCAATATTTAGTTTACACTTAGTTATTTTATTAAATTTTAGAAAAAATACAAGTTATTAATTAAAAATGT
>NZ_JALMUW010000022.1:0-16453 GCF_023846195.1 Spiroplasma endosymbiont of Lariophagus distinguendus | reverse complement strand
TTAATACAAAAACTTATTTCAACACTTTTTTTCTTTTAGCACTACTTATAATTTTTACTTTTTATTAATCCAAAAATACAAATTTTGGCTGATTCTGGTTACCAAAATTACAAAAAAATCATAAAAAACATTTTTAACATTTAAAAAGCTTATAAAAAATCTATTGCTTTAAAATTAAAGAAATAAGATTTAAAATAAACTTGATATTAAGTTTATAAAATTATTGTAATATAGTTTTCTATACCATTATATTTTTATACAAATTAACATCGTTAAATGTTTTTAATATTTAATTCTAAACTATCAAATCAAAAACTAATTAATATTATTTTTAATAATATCTGTTATTTCTTTAACAGCAATATCTAAGTCATCGTTAATAACAATATAATCATATTCATGTTGAACTTTAAATTCTTCTTTTGCTTTATTTAATCTTTTCTCAATAATTGCTTCTGACTCACTAGCACGCATACGAATTCTTTGTTCTAATTCTTGATAAGAAGGAGGCATAATAAAAATACTCATAATATCATTGCGATGTTCATAATTTTTTAAAACTTGACTAGCACCATCAACCTCAATTTCCAAAATAACGTTATAACCTTGATTTTGCAAATTTAAAACATAACTCTTATTAGTACCATAGTAATTACCAATAAAATTTGTATATTCTAAAAAATCATTACCTTTAACATGATTTAAAAAAGTTGATACATCAACAAAAAAATAATTAATGCCATCTTGTTCTTTATTACGTGGTTTTCTTGTTGTCATCGAAACTGAATATGCTAAATTTAATGATTTATCAGCAAATAATTTAGCAATAATTGCACCCTTACCAACACCACTTGGTCCAGAAAGAATAATTAATTTTCCTTTTTTTTGTGCCATTTACATTCTACTTTCTACTTTTCATAAAATTGAATTATTTTAATATATATTTTACCGTATTTTTTATTAGATACTACTTTAAAATGGAAATTTAATTGTAAATTTTCAAGTGGTACATTTGTTTCTAAAACAATTAAAGCATTATTAGCAAGTAAATTATTTTTATAAAAGAAATCAATAATTCACTGTTGACAAGTAATATTTGCAAACGGTGGATCAATAAAAACAATATCACACTGTTGTACTAGTGTTTTAGTAAAAATTTGATAATCCAAATTACTTAATTTAACTTGTTCTTGTAAATTACAAGCAAAACAATTTTGATTAATAATATTACAAGCAGCTTTATTAATATCATTTGCAAAAGCAAATATTGCCCCTCGTGATAAACTTTCAAGAAGTAAATTACCACTTCCAGCAAATAAATCAACAACAATTTTATCTTCAAAACTACAATAATTTAACATAATATTAAAAATATTTTCTTTAATTCGATTTAAGGTTGGCCGTGTTGATAAACCATCTAAAGTAATTATTTTTTTTCCTTTTAATTTTCCAGCAATAATTTTCATATTTTCTCCAAAATTTAGTTTATAATAACTTTATCATTAAATTTGATAAAAGCAAATTAGTTTAATTTATTATTTATTACAAACTGATGAAAGGATCTGCAATGTTAAAAAAATTACAAAACGAAGTACCATCAACATCTTGAATTACTGAAGATACAAAACCTAGTTTATTAAAACCTTGTGCTGATGTTATTTTACCCTTAACACCTAAAGATGAAAATATTATGAAACGTATGATTGATTGAGTAAAAGCATCACAAGATAAAGAATTTAATGCTAACAACATTTTAACCGAAGCTATTGGTATTGCTGCACCACAAATTGGAGAAAATATAAAAATGTATTATATTTTATTACCAATTCCTGATAAAAATGAAAAGATTATTTACTATGAACATGCATTAATAAATCCAAAAATCATTGGTAAAAGCGAACAAATAGCTTATTTAAAAAAAGGTGAAGGTTGTTTAAGTGTAACTAATCACCCTCATGAAGGTTTAGTTCCACGTAGTTATAAAATCAACGTTACAGGTTATGACTATTTAAAAAAGAAAAAAGTAACTTTAACTGTTAGAGGTTATGAAGCAATTGTTTTTCAACATGAGCAAGACCATTTAGAAGGAAAACTCTTTTATCATCACATTAATAAGGATAATCCTTGACTTAATGATGATAAATGGATTATGATATAAAGTAGAATGATAAACTTAAGTTTTTAAATTGTTTTATTATAGTTAAATATAATATACCAAATAAGTAATAAGTAAAAACATGATTAAATTCATTACATTTTTTTATGTTATGTTTTATGTTATTTCCTTATAATTTTAAAATGAATGAAGGAGAAAAAATATGAGTGATACACCCACAAAAAATACTATGCCAGTTAAAAAGTTCGTCACGAAAATCTTTGCACTTGGTGGGCTAGAAGAAGTTGGAAAAAATACTTATGTAATTGAACAAGATAATGAAATTATTATTATTGATGCTGGAGTAAAATTTGCTGATGCTTCTATGCCAGGAATTGAAGCAGTAATTCCTGATTATAGTTACCTAAAAGAAAATAAACATAAAATTAAAGGAATATTTATTACTCATGGTCATGAAGATCATATTGGTGGTATACCATACTTATTAAAAGAAATTAGTGATATTCCAGCTATTTATGCTCCTAACTTAGCAGCAGCTTTAATTCGTCATAAAATTAAGGACAAAGGAATAAAATCAAAAATAAAAATAAATATTGTTGATGGTAATAGTAAAATTAAAACTAACAGATTTATTATTAGTTTTTTTGCTGTTAATCATTCAATTCCTGATGCATATGGAATTTGTGTAGAAAATTCAAATGGAACTGTTGTAACAACAGGTGATTATAAATTCGATTGAACACCTTTAGGTCATAAAGCAGATATTGATAAAATGGCACAAATGGGTCAAAAAGGAGTAACATTATTTTTAGCAGATTCAACGAATGCTGAAGTACCCGGTTATACAATGACAGAAATGCTTGTTGTTAAAAGAATTAGTGAAATATTTGCTAAAGCAAAGGGCAGAATTTTAATTTCTACTTTTGCTTCTAATGTACACCGTTTACAACAAATTATTGAAGTTGCAACAAAACATAATAGAAAAGTTATTGTTGTTGGAAGAAGTTTAGAAAGAATAGTTAATGTTATTCGTCAAATGGGACATTTAAAAGTTCGTGATAGTTCATTTATTAAAGCAGAAGAAGCTAAAAAATATGATAATAATCAAATTGTTATTATTTGTACGGGTTCCCAAGGTGAACCAATGGCAGCATTATCAAGAATTGCTAATCGCGAACATCGTCAAATAAAAATTATACCCGGTGATACAGTAATATTCTCTTCATCAGCAATTCCCGGTAACCGTGCTGACGTTGAAAGAGTAGTTAATAAACTAACACGACTTAGTGCGATTGTTGAAGAAAATTCACCATTAAATTGATTGCATACTTCTGGTCATGCTTCACAAGAAGAACAAAAATTAATGTTAAATTTAATTAAACCATCATACTTTATGCCAATGCATGGTGATTATCGAATGTTAAAAGTTCATAAAGAAACAGCTGTATCAATTGGAATCCCTGAAGAAAATATATTTATTTGTGCTAACGGTGATCCAATTATTATGGATAATGGTAAATGTTCTTTAAGCGATAAACGCATTGCTGCTGATCCTATTTATGTTGATGGTGGTAAAGATATGTCTGGAGTAACAACTGCTGCAGTAATCCGTGATAGACAAATTCTTTCTAAAGATGGTTTAATTGCAATTGTTGTTTCTATTGATTCACAAAATAATAAATTATTAGCACCACCAACGTTTATTTCTCGCGGTTCTTTCTATGTTCGTGATGCAGCACCTTTAGTATCTGAAGCAATATCATTACTAACAAAAGCTATTAATGAAGTATTAAAAAGTGAAAGACCTACTTTTGCTACAATAAAAAATGCTATCAAATCAACATTAGCACCTTATATATTTAAAAAGAAAAGAAGAAACCCTTTAATTATTCCTGTTATATTAAATAAAAAATAGTTTTAAAAACTATTTTTTATTTTTTTGATATATTTTATTAAACATAATTAGCATTGAATATGATGTTATTATTAAGGGTTAACTATTAATTCTTCTCCTACAAGAATCATAACTTCACCGATTTTAAATCTAACTGTAATTTTATCATTGGCCATAAAATTACCTGTTGTTTTATCATTTTTTGTTACTAATAATTTTAGTGGTCCTTTATTTAATAATTTTTGGATTCCAAAGATTGTTTTAACATTATCTTTAGAATTATCTAACATTGAAGTCAAATCACTCTTAATTTGAAATTTACTTACTGATTGACCTACTTTAAATTCACTTTGAAAATTACTATTAAAATCTGTTTTTTTAATTGGAAAAATATCATGACCAACTACTCCATTTGGACTTGTTTTTATAACTACTTTATATTTATCAGTTTTTGTAACACCATTTGTAAATATTATATTATATGAACCTTTTACAATGTAAAAATCATTTTTGTCTGTTACTGGATTTAATTCAACATTAATATTTGAAATAATAGTAGTTACACCATTTAATTCTGTTTCATTAAAAATAGCATCTTCTAATTTTGTGCCACTATCAATTTTAATATTTAAGGCATTTTTTAAAAATTGAAAACTTTCTTCATCTTTAGCTTTTTTATCATTTTTAACCAAATTTATTACCTTAATATTAGTTGTATTGATTTTTCAGGTTACTTGTGATTTATCATTTTCATCAATATTAATAGTAGGCATTAATAATCCTTCGCCAGTAGCATTAGTCAATTTTAAACCTTGTGAAACTTTTGCATTTAATAAATTTTCTTCGAAATCTTGATTATCACATGCAATAACTGAGCTTGTGCTAACTGTAGTTAAAGCAACTGCCGACATTAATCTTAATACCGATTTTATAATATTCATATTTTTCTCCTCAATCTTTAAATCTTTTTTTACTATATCTATTATATATAATTTTTGTTATATTACATTAATTATTATTTTATTATGATTTGAGTGTTTACTTAATTAATTGTATAAATTTAATCTGTATAATTAAATGAAAATTACCTTTCGGACTTCTCCCCACATGTACTTGTGGAGGAAACAATGAAATTGAATGAGTTCAACAATACTTTTCAAACAGAACAAGATTGTTTGAAATATATAGTAAGTTTGAAGGAAAATAAATGTATCAGGTGTTATTGAACAAATTTGAATACTTCTGATTTAAGAAGAATAAGATGTTTGAAATGTCATCAAACATTTAGTATTCTTCATGGCACCATTTTTTACAAGTCACAAATACCTTTGAAATCTTGGTTTTATCTCATCTTTAGATGAATAAACACCAAACATGGAATTCCATCAACTGATGTTGCAAAAGAATTGGGGGTAACTTTGAAAACTGCTTGAAGAATGGGTCATAAAATCAGAACTTGTATTGCCAAACAAGAATCACAATTTATTGTTGAGGGCATAGTGCAAATGGATGAAATGTATCTTTCACATATGGGTTTTAAAAAACAAGGAAGATCCTTGGTGAATAAAACCTTGATTGTTGGTATTTATGAAAAAACAACCAATAAATTAATTGTGAAAGTATTGAAAAATGCAAAAAGTAAAAATCTTTTGCAGTTTGCAAGAAACCACATTTCTTCAAAGTGTCATGTACATACTGATTTTTGAAAAGGATATTGCGATTTTAAATCGGTTTTCACTAAGCATGAAACAGTCAATCATCAAGATAGCTATGTTTCAAAAACTGGTGTAAATACCAACCAAATTGAATCAGTTTGAAAACATATAAGAAGAACATTTAAAACACATATCAAAGTTGCAAAACATCATGTTCATTTATATGCAAAAGAAGCTGCATATAAATTCAATAAGATACCTAGTTTTGAAATTGTAATGCTATGTTTGATTTAAAAATGTGGGGAGAAGTCCGTAGATAGGCTTTTCTCAGCATTTATGTGATAAAATTTAAAAATAGTACATAAAGGGAGAAAAGCCTTAAATTATACAAAAAAAATTCCTATATTAAAAACAGGAATTAAAATTTTAAAGGTTATTTGGAATTTGTGTTTATTTAACAGTTTAACTTTCCAAAATAATTTACTTTTTTGATAAATATTTTTGGGAAATTTTCACTCGATATTGACATAGTTCAGTTGGATATGTCTTGGCAATAAAATTCAGCAGCATTATCTGAATGTAAAATAACGCTTTTGATTTGTTTTAAAGAAAATTGTTGTGTTATTTTTTCAAGAGCAGGTTTTATTAAATCTTTATATGATTTATTAGAAGCAGTATTATAACTAACAACATTATTTGAATAAAAATCAATAAGGGTGGTTGGCCCTAATTACTGGACCACTTTCATACTTTTTTTCTAAATTTTAATTTGTAAAATTGGTGGTTTTAGAAATTTAGAATGTATTCTTTCATAATTATAAAACATAACATATTGATTTACATCATTTATAGCTTCATTGATTGTTAAATATTGGTTTGAACCTTTGGGTAATCATTCTTGAGATAAATGTGAGAATCAGTTTTCTGATAGAACATTACCGCCAATATCATAAGGTTGCTTTTTGCTTAAGATTATTTGTTTGTCAATAGTTCAGTTGGATATGTCTTGGCAATAAAATTCAGCAGCATTATCTGAATGTAAAATAACGCTTTTGATTTGTTTTAAAGAAAATTGTTGTGTTATTTTTTCAAGAGCAGGTTTTATTAAATCTTTATATGATTTATTAGAAGCAGTATTATAACTAACAACATTATTTGAATAAAAATCAATAATTACCAAAAGGTATAATCAGCCTTCTTTAGTATTGATTTGTTTAGTATCCATTGATCAAATTTGATTAGAAGAAGTTGTGATTTTATAATTTTTGTTGACTTTATCCATTGTAGGTATTCATTTATGTGCAGTCTTTTTATTTTTACTATTATTATTTTTAGTTTGTTTTAAACCTTGGATGTTGTGATCTTTCATAATTTTTCGCATTTGTTTTGTTGATAATTCTATATTTAAGTGAATGTTTTTTTCTTGTTTTAATCATTCTTTAAATGCTGAAAAAATTCGTAAATATCCATAAATTCTACCTTTTCTTGTAGAATGAAATTCAATTAAAAATTTGCATAATTTTTGATATTTATGGTTACAATGATCAAGGTGATTTATTTCTTTTTTAATAGGTTTTTGTTTGTTTTTTAAAAAGTAATATGTTGATCTGTTTAATTGAAGATATTGAGAAAGATGTCTAATCGAATATTGATTCTTGCAATGATCAATAATTTTAATTTTTTGATTAATATTTAATTTTCTAATAAATAATTCTATTTGTTTAATTTTATCCATTAATAAAAATCCTTTCATGTCAAAATTAGTGTTAATTATATAACACAATTGTTTTTCGAATACATTCAGGTTTTTTAAATTAATGGTCTAGTAAAAAGGGCTAAGTGCCAAGTGCCTAAGTGCCAAGTGCCTAAGTGCCGCTATATCTAAATAATTAGATTTAATTGCTAATATTAAAGCAGTATTACCATTTATAGAGACATGATTAATATTAGCGCCATTTGCTAGTAAATCATTAACTATTTCTGTATATCCATTTTTAGCAGCGACTAACAAAGCAGTTTCGCCATATAGATTTTCATGATTAACATTAACATTATGTGTTAATAAATTTTTAACTATTTCCAAATTTCCATTTTCAGCACTTAAAATTAAAGCAGTATTACCAAATTGTTCCTCACAACTAAAATTAGCATTATGTTCTAATAACAGATTAACTATTTTTGTATAATTTTTTTTAGCAGCTAAGATTAAAGCAGTATTACCATTTACAGATATGTAATTAATATTAGCATTATGTGCTAATAAAACATTAACTATTTCTAGGTAACCTTTTTCAGCTGCTCACATTAAAGGCGTATAACCAGTTCTATCAATATAATCAATATTAATATCATATTTTAATATTTTATTAACTACATCTAACTTTTTATTTTTAATAGCATCTATCATTTTTGCTTCTTTGTTATTAATATTTATATTTATTCCAAATATTTCTCTAACTCACTCAAACATATTCTTTTCCTTTCATTGTTTTTTTTAAAAACAATGTATTTAAAATATTATTCTTTAAAATTTACCTTCATTATATATTTTTTCTCCATTTTACAATGTTTAATTCCAGCGTCCAAAAATATTTCAGAACAAACTTTATAACCCAAATTTTTATAAAAATTTAGTGCTTGAATTTGGGCATGAAGAGATATAACTTTAAATTGATTTTTAATTGCAACTTTTTCCATAAATTCCATTAATTTTTACTAAACATGATGATTCACCAATAAGTGACTGAGGAAGCGCATGAACACAACGTTTAAATAGCATTAATACTGCTTATTCATATATCTTTATTACAATTTTAATCGCTTTAATCGCTTTACTTTTTTATATTATTATCATTATTAAACTTTATCGTCGTCGAGCATTTCAAAGAAAATATGGTTTAACAACTCAATTTGCTAATGATTATCCAATTTATGATATTAAAATGTATCTAGGTTTTACAGTTAATTTAGCTATTGTTTTTAGTTTTTTCAATTTTCTAACAACTATCATTGTATTAATTTATGGTACTATCTTGGTATTAACTTCTTATTTCTTTTGATATATTTTAAAAATTAAAACAGAAATATTAATTATGCATAAATGATGAAAAACACCAAACTTTGCTTTATTTTTATCTGTTATTTTATTTCAAAATGGTTATACTTTATTAAAATCAATATTTTCTCAAAAGTTTAATGTTAACTTAGACTTAATTTTATCAATTATTTTACCAATTGGAACAATTACCATCTTCATTACCTTATTAATCAAAAATATGCTTAATTCACAAGTTACAGCAGTAAAAAATGCTATTAAAACAAGGCTTTTCTCCCTTTATGTACTATTTTTAAATTTTATCACATAAATGCTGAGAAAAGCCTATCTACGGACTTCTCCCCACATTTTTAAATCAAACATAGCATTACAATTTCAAAACTAGGTATCTTATTGAATTTATATGCAGCTTCTTTTGCATATAAATGAACATGATGTTTTGCAACTTTGATATGTGTTTTAAATGTTCTTCTTATATGTTTTCAAACTGATTCAATTTGGTTGGTATTTACACCAGTTTTTGAAACATAGCTATCTTGATGATTGACTGTTTCATGCTTAGTGAAAACCGATTTAAAATCGCAATATCCTTTTCAAAAATCAGTATGTACATGACACTTTGAAGAAATGTGGTTTCTTGCAAACTGCAAAAGATTTTTACTTTTTGCATTTTTCAATACTTTCACAATTAATTTATTGGTTGTTTTTTCATAAATACCAACAATCAAGGTTTTATTCACCAAGGATCTTCCTTGTTTTTTAAAACCCATATGTGAAAGATACATTTCATCCATTTGCACTATGCCCTCAACAATAAATTGTGATTCTTGTTTGGCAATACAAGTTCTGATTTTATGACCCATTCTTCAAGCAGTTTTCAAAGTTACCCCCAATTCTTTTGCAACATCAGTTGATGGAATTCCATGTTTGGTGTTTATTCATCTAAAGATGAGATAAAACCAAGATTTCAAAGGTATTTGTGACTTGTAAAAAATGGTGCCATGAAGAATACTAAATGTTTGATGACATTTCAAACATCTTATTCTTCTTAAATCAGAAGTATTCAAATTTGTTCAATAACACCTGATACATTTATTTTCCTTCAAACTTACTATATATTTCAAACAATCTTGTTCTGTTTGAAAAGTATTGTTGAACTCATTCAATTTCATTGTTTCCTCCACAAGTACATGTGGGGAGAAGTCCGTAAAACAATTGCTGCTAAAATTAGTGCTTTTCAAATTTTCTATTATACACAAAAAGAAAAATCTTTAGAAGACTACATGTTTGTTAGTCAATTGCCAACACTTGTTCGTATACCATTACAAAATAATAGCATTAACACCAAACAAGCAGTAACGCTAATGGCAACTATTGATGAAACAATAATATTTTTTAAAAAACACTTTCATAAACCAAAAGAATTAAACTATATGCTTTTTCACTTATTTAATAGAATAACTGATATTGAAGAAATTGAAGAAATCAAAAATAATATTCTTAAAATAGAAAAAAATAATTAATCAAAATTTAACAAAAAAAGTTTTAAAAATAGTTAATACCATAGAAAATAATAAAATTTGTTATAATTGAGTAGAGTAATTATGATATGAGGAAAGGAAGTTATATATATGTGACCATTTAAAAAAAGGGATAAAACTGGAGAAGCAAAAGATCAAAAAAAATGTGATGGTTGTGGGAAAATGAAAAATTCATCTGAATGTACTAAAGCAGCAGATGGTAAATGTTTGTGTAAAGATTGTGCTAAATAAATATATTAAATAAGTGTGTCATTAACACACTTATTTAATATATTTAGAAAGGAAGGATATAATGAAATGATTCAATAAAAAAAACAAAAAAACTGATGATGAATCTTTAACAAAAACTGTAAAATGTTTTGATTGCGGAATGATGTTTGAACCTTTTGACATTCTTGATACAAAAGAAGGAAAATCTTTATGTAAAAAATGTTTCATTAAAGAAGAAGAAAAATAAATTAATGATGTGTTTAGCAAAACACATTTTTTATTATTTAAAATAAAATAAATAACTATTTTCACAATATTTTATTATAATTATTATGATAAATTAAATTAATTAAAAGGAGAAAAAATGAACATTTTTATAGAAATATTGGGGTATCTTGCAGCCATTTGTATTCCTTTGGCATTCTTACCACAAACTATTAAACTAATTAAAACAAGAAATACTTCAGGTCTTTCTATTTTTTCATATAGTATCTATCAACTGGGGGGTCTTACTTTTTTAATATTTGGCATATTTCGTAATGATATTCCCATGATTACTTGTCAAACTATTACTGCTACACTAAATTTCATAATAATTGGGATTATTGTTAACAATTTAATTAAACAAAAAAATAAGGAGGAAAAAAATGTCTAATATTGCAATTGATATTATTGGATATATAGGTGCCTTTTTTATTTCAGTTGCCTTTTTACCACAAACTATTAAACTAATTAAAACTAAAAACACAAAAGGTTTATCGTTAATTTCTTATAGCATATATCAAATAGGCTTAACTTCATTCATAATTTATGCTAGTTTAATTAAAAACATTCCCTTACTAGCAGCAAATGTCTTTGGTACAGTTATTAATATCATATTATTAACATTAATAATTTATAATTTATATTATAATAATAAAGATAAAAAGAACAATTTAACTTCCAAAAAATAAAATTTTTATTAACATAATACTTGCACAAGAATGGAGAAAAAAATGGCACATATTAATCTATTAGGAACTTTTATTTTTATTATCATTGGTTATTTAATTGGCTCAATCTCACCTTCAATTATTATTAGTAAATTAAAATTTAAAACCGATGTTAGAGATTATTACTCTAAAAATGCTGGTGCTACTAATTCAACACGAGTTATGGGTGGTAAATGGGGAGCTATTATTTTAATTATTGATGGTTTTAAGCCCGCTATTCCTATTTTAATTGCATACGGTTTAACCTTTATTGATATTACTAATCCTAATTATGAAACAATGTTTAAACAAGCATATATTTATCCAACTGGTCTTGCTGCAATTATTGGTCACTGTTGACCACTATTTTATGGTTTTCGTGGTGGTAAAGGAGCTGCATCTTCATTAGGAGTACTATTAATGATTAATCCTATTTATTGCGTTATCACAATTGCTAGTTGATGATTTATTTTATATTTAAGTAGAATGTCATCTTTATCTTCAATGTTAATGATGATACTTGCTTTTATCTTATCATGAATACCGAATATACCACTGCATTCTTTTCTTTCCCAACAAGACACTCAATACTATATTGTTAATATAACTATGGCTCTAATTTGAATATTAATTATTATTCGTCATTGAGATAATTGTAAAAGAATTCTTAATCATACTGAACGTAAAGTGACTATTTTTGATAAAAAAAATAAAAAAGCAAATGAAGAAAAAAAATAAAAAATCATCTCTTTATACAAACTCAATAAAAATATTTTTTTAAAAAATACTTGTTTTATGTTTAAAATTAATGTATTATTATAGCCGTGTTGACTTAACATTGTTAATATTCTCTCCGATATTAGCTTTGCTTAAGCCGAATTATATTTAAAGGAGAGTTGTCAAATATGGAACAAATTAAACAAGATGAATTGATTAAAAAATTTCGCTTAAATGCCAAGGATACTGGTTCTTCTGCAGTTCAAATTATTAATTTAACAAAAAGAATTTTAGAATTAACAGCCCATCTACAAGTACAAAAAAAAGATATTACTGCAAAACGAAGTTTGTTAAAAATGGTAGCAAGCAGAAAACGTTTCTTAAAATACTTTAAAAAACAAGATGTTGCTACATACAATAAATTATTAACAGCACTATCACTAAAAGATAACTAATATTAAATCAGTATTTACTTATTAATACTGATTTTTTTATATACATCTAAATAATATTAAACATAGAAATAGATTTACAAATGATTTAAACAATAATAAAATTAATACTAAAAGTGTTATAATATAATTATTAATTATTATATGTTTCTAACCCATTTATTTTTTACTAAAATAAATGGGTTTTTGATTTCAAAAAGGAGGAACAAAATAATGAATGATAAAGATATTAATGGTGAAAAAATAATATCAGTTATTTTAAATTCTGTCACTTCATATCAAAATATTACATATTTTAATTATTGGGATTATATAATTAAAGAAGAAAAAATTAGTTCTGAAATAAAAAAAGAGATCAATAATTTAATAGAAAAAAATACTAATATAAATTATACAAACGAAAATGGTGATAGTCCTTTAATAGTAGCAAGTCACTATTATCAACTTATAGATTCCATTAAAATTTTAATAGAAAATGGGGCTAATATCAACCACGCAAACCAAAATGGTGATACAGCCTTGCATTTAGCTGCTAAAAATGGACTAGCACAAATAGTTAATACTTTACTAATAAATAATGCAAATATTCATTTCATAAATCAAAATGGTGATACGGCTTTGACAATCATTATTAATAATAGTTTATTTTATGATAAAAACATAAAAAATATATTAGAAAACATATTTTATCAAGAATATGAAGAATATATTACAAATAAGGCAAAAGTAGAAATTATTAAATACAGACCAGAATTTTCAAATAACTCATTATTTCATGATATTAAAGATAATATATTAATACATTTAAATACAAATAATTCAGTAAAAAATATAAAAGAAAATTTAATATTAATTGGATTAAAAATTGATAAGAAAAGAATTTTAAAAATTGAACAAAAAATAAAGAAAATATTTAAATGTAACATTAATAAATTAAATACTAATCAAGAAAAAGAAAAAAATGACAGAAAAAAATTAAACAAGAATTAAATGAAGAAAATTATCCACAAAATAAGTGATCAACAAGTGGATATATAAAACATTAAATTTATCACAAATATAATGAATAAAAATAGTTACCATAATGGTAACTATTTTACAACTTATATTTAATAAAAATTATCGTTTTTTAGTAGTACTTTGTTGACGTTTCATTGCTTGCATTACTGATTTAATTTGAGATTCAGTAGGTTTACGCCCCATTTGTAAATACATTGCACGAATCATATTTTCATTAATAGGAGGATTTTTCTGTAATTGTTTTTCGAAAATCTTCTTAGTAACAATAAAACCAACTAATCCACCAATTAACGCACTAGCAATGCCAATGATTAATACTGCTCACCAAACCATCATTATTAATTTCTCCTTACTTATTGTTTAAAAAACTTATTAATTTTATCACACACTTGATTTGATGTAAAGCCATATTTTTCTAGTACTACCTTATCAGGAGCAGAAATACCAAAAGTACTTACGCCAATAACAAAGCCATTACCTGCAACATATTTATATCAACTATCTTTAGAACCCATTTCAATAGCAACTTTTATAATATCATTAGGTAAAATTTTATTTTGATATGTTTTATCTTGTTTATCAAAAATAAAAGTAGAAGGCATTGAAACTACACGAACATTAAGTTTTTGATCGTTTCATAGTTGTTCTTGACTAGCAATAGCTAATGAAACTTCACTACCGGTAGCAATAATAATTAAATCTAAAGCTTTACTACTATTCTCTTTACTAATAATATAAGCACCTTTTTGAACTGCCTCAATATTACTATTTGCAAGTTGTGGTAAATTTTGTCTAGTAATAATAATAGCACTAGGGTTAGTTTTACTAGATAATGCCATTAAATATGCACCAATTGTTTCTTTTGTATCAGCGGGGCGAATTACATTAAAATTAGGAATAGTTCTTAACATTGTTAGTTGTTCAACTGGTTCATGGGTAGGACCATCTTCGCCAACTGCGATACTATCATGACTAAAAATAAACAAAGATGGAATTGACATTAAAGCTGCTAATCGTAATGCAGGCTTTAGATAATCACTAAACACAAGAAAAGTAGAACCAAAAGGAATTGTGCCTTGATGTAACGTCATACCGTTAACAATAGCGCCCATTGCAAATTCTCTTACTCCATAATGAATATGTCTTCCTGAATGATCAAGAGGTAGAAAGTCTTTGTCTGTTACTAATACTTTAGTTGAGCCAGCTAAATCAGCACTACCACCAATTAATGTTGGACAATGAGCTGATAAAAGTTTTAAAATATTACCAGAGTCTACTCTTGTTGCTTGTGGATTTACCCCAATAATTGAAGTTCAATCAATTTTATTTAATTGATAATCTTCATTAAAAATTTCATTTTTCAATGCTGATTTAATTTCTTTATACAATTTTGGATATAATTTTGCATATTTTTCAACTTTTTGATTTCAAACTAATTCTATTTTAGAACCATGATTAAGTGCTGTTTGTGTGAAGTAAGTAATTACTTCTTTTGGAACAGTAAATTCAGGATATTCTCAGTTTAAATTTTTAGCAACTGTTTTAATATCTTCCATTAAAGGAGAGCCATGAACACTCGGTGTTCCTTGTTTACTAGCCCCATAACCAATTATAGTTTTAATTTCAATTAAAGTTGGTTTATCACTAACTTTTGCTTTTTTAATAGCTTCAGAAATAAGTTTATCATCTTCACCATCTTCAACTTTTAAATAATTTCACTCTAATGCTTGAAGACGCATTTTTAAATTTTCTGAATATACTAATTTAACAGATGAATCTAATTGAACATCATTTGAATCATATAAAATAATTAGTTTATTTAATTTAAAATGTCCAGCAAAACTAAGTGCTTCTTGTGCAATACCTTCTTGTAAATCACCATCACCACAAATTGCATATGTATAATGATCAATAATATTAAGATCTTTTTGATTATATTTAGCACTAAGAAAACTCTCAGTAAGCGCCATTCCAACAGCATTAGCGATACCCTGACCTAATGGTCCAGTAGCCGTCTCTACTCCATAGTCTAAATGATATTCGGGATGACCAGGTGTATTACTATTTAATTGACGGAATTGTTTTATATCATTGATTGTATATTTATAACCAGCATGATGTAATATTGAATATAATAAAGCACTACCATGACCTGCTGATAAAACAAATCGATCACGATTAAATCATTTTGGATTTTTTGGATTAAAAGATAAATGATTTTTAAATAAAGAAAAAGTCATTGGTGAAGCACCTAAAACAATACCAGGATGGCCACTTTTAGCAGCATTAACTGCTTGTACTCCTAACATACGAATTGAATTAATAGTTAATTTATCTAAATTAATTTTATTTTCCATAATTTCTCCTTAAATTTTTAATAGTTATTATTTAATATAATATTAACAATATTATTAATAAAATAGGTAATTTTTTAAAAATAATTAAAAAAGTATAAATAATAATGACAAAAAATATAATTTTATTTTAACTAAATTGAATCTTTGAACAAATTAAAAAAGAAAAGGTCACCCCAAGATAAAAAAAATAATATTTCATCTTAAATAAGATAACTCTTTTCTTAATATTTTACATTTGTGATGTTCTTGGTTTATTTAAGTTTATTAATGGTAGGTTTGTTGATTCATTGTTTACTTGTTGTTTATTAAAATCTTTTCCAGATGATTTTGAAAATAATGTTGGATTTGTTTTTGGTTTTTTACTACATGATTCTGATATTTTTTTTCATTTTTGACTAATTTCTATTTCAATTTTCTTATTTTTATTAATTTTTCCAAAAGTTACTAATTTAATTAAGAAATTTA